>CAYQQT010000725.1:0-2134 GCA_964419375.1 uncultured bacterium | reverse complement strand
TTCGAGCGCGCGGCGAAGCCCGACGAGACCGCGCGCATGGCGGCGCTGCTGGACGAGGCGATGGGCGCGGGCGCGTTCGGATTTTCCACCACGATGCTCGCCAATCACGTCGGCCACCAGGGCCGCCCCCTCGCGTGCCGTCTCGCGGATGCGGGCGAGCTCCGCGCGCTGGCGGGCGTGCTGCGCCGCCGCGGGCGCGGCGCCATCGAGGCCGCCATCACCTCGCAATTCGACCGCGTCACCGACGAAGAGCTGGCGGCGCTGACGCTGCTCGTGGAAGAGAGCCGGCGGCCGGTGACCTATCTCGCGGTCTTCGCGCGCGCGGGCCGCTCGCACGAGGACGTGGTGGCGCGCACCGCGCACCTGCTCGGCCGCGATCGCGCGGTGCCCCAGGTGTCGTGCCGCCCGCTCCGTGTGCAGTTCACGCTGCAGAACGCGTTCATCTTCGCCACCCTCGCCACGTGGGGCGCCGCCTTCAATCGCACGCCCGAGGAGCTGCGCGCGCTCTATCGCAGCGCGCAGTTCCGCACGGACTGGAAAGAGGAGATGGCGCGCCGCAAGATGTTCGGCCGCCAGTGGGGTCGCATCACCATCCGCGACGCCGCCGCCGCCTCCGTGCGCGCGCTCCTCGGCCAGTCGATCGCCGACATCGCGGCCGCGCGGGGCGTGGAGCCGTCCGACGCGATGCTGGATGTCGCGCTCGAGGACGATCTCAACACCCTCTTCGACTTCCCGGTCATGAACCAGGATCCGGACGGTGTCCGCCCGCTCGTGACCGACCCACGCTTCCTCATCGGCCTCTCGGACGGCGGCGCCCACGTCGATCAGCTCTGCGATGCGGGCTATGCGACGTATCTGCTCGGCAAGTGGGTGCGCCAGTGGCAGGCGCTCACGCTGGAAGAAGGCGTGCGCCGGATCACGTCGGAGGTCGCCGACCTCTTCGGCATCCCCGGGCGCGGCCGCCTCGTGCCCGGCGCCGCCGCCGACCTCGTGCTGTTCGACCCGGACACCGTGGACGACGAGCCGCCGGAGTACGTGCACGACCTGCCGGGCGGCGGCAAGCGCCTGGTGGCGCGCGCGCGCGGCATCCACGCCACCGTCGTCGGCGGCTCGATCGTCTACCGCGACGGCGTGGAGACCGGCGCGCGGCCGGGCACGGTGCTGCGCGCATGAAGCCGATCATCTCCGCCGACTCGCACATCACCGAGCCGCCCGGCACCTACGTCGACCGCATCGATCACGCGTTCAGGCACCGCGCGCCGCGCATGGTGCACGACGCCAGGCGCGGCGATCTCTTCGTGATCGAGGGCCTCGACAAGCCGATCCCCATGGGCCTCATCGCGGGCGCCGGCAAGAGCGCCGAGGAGCTGACGATGTTCGGCGTGCGCTTCGAGGACATGCACCGGGGCGGGTGGGACCCCGAGGCGCGCCTGGCCGATCAGGACCGCGACGGCGTGAGCGCCGAGGTGCTCTACCCGACGGTGGGCATGATGCTCTGCAATCACCCCGACTTCGATTTCAAGCACGCGTGCTTCGCGGCGTACAACCGCTGGATCGCGGAGTACTGCGGCGCCCATCCCGAGCGCCTGCTCGGCATCGGCCAGACGGCCATGCGCTCGGTGGAGGACGGCATCGCGGATCTGGAGTCGATCAAGGCGCTCGGCTTGCGCGGCGTCATGCTGCCCGGCAACCCCGCGGGCGCGGATTACGACGATGCGCGCTGGGCGCCGTTCTACGAGGCGGCCGTCGACCTGCAGCTGCCGCTGAGCTTCCACATCCTCACCAGCACGCAGGACCAGGCGCGCACGCGCGGGCCCAAGCTCAACTCCTTCATGGCGATCATCCGCGGCTGCCAGGACATCCTGGGCACCTTCATCTTCGGCGGCGTCTTCGAGCGCCACCCCGGCCTGCGCGTGGTGAGCGTGGAGGCGGACGCGGGCTGGGTGCCGCACTACATGTACAGGATGGACCACGCCTACTCGCGTCACCGGTACTGGCTGCCCTCCGGCACGCTCACGAAGATGCCGAGCGAGTACTTCCGCGAGCACGTCTACACGACGTTCCAGGACGACTGGACCGCGTTCCAGGTGAAGGACCTCTGCAACATCCGCCGCCTGCTGTGGGCGAACGACTT
>CAYQQT010000724.1:0-2137 GCA_964419375.1 uncultured bacterium | reverse complement strand
GCCCTCGCCCAAGTACGACCTCGTCATCGAGTCCGTGGGCGGGCGCACGCTCGGCACCGCGCTCGCCGCGCTCGAGCGGGGCGGCGTGTGCGTCACGCTCGGCGTCTCCGCCGCCGCCGAGGTCACCTTCGACACGCGGCAGTTCTTCGTCACCGGCCGCACGGCGCTGTACGGCTTCTATCTCTTCACCGAGCTGGGCGCCGAGCCCGCGTCGATCGGGCTCCGCCGGCTCGCCGACCTCGTGGCGGGCAAGCGCCTGACGCCGCACATCAGCCTGGAGCGTCCGTGGACGGAGATCGGTCAGGTGGCGGCGGACCTGATGGCGCGGCGCTTCCCCGGCAAGGCCGTCCTCACGCTCGGCTGACGCCACCATTCGCTGGCTCCATTCGGTATGCTGAAAGCCAAGGAGACGCACGAGCATGAGCGAATGCAAGCACGGACTGCGACACGGGTGCGCGTACTGCCACGGCACTACCCGGGCCTCGGCCACGCCGCCGGCGCCCCGGAAGCGCGGCACCAGCACCCGGATGTCCGAAAAGATGAACGACCGCATGACCGAGCTGAAGAAACGGCTGAAACAGATCCGCGGCGAGTGACGCGGGACGAGGGGGAGACGCGATGCTGGCAGTGTGGGTGAAGGTCCGCGTGAAGCCGGAGGGACGAGAACGGTTCCTCAAGGCGATCGAGGTCGACGCGCTCGGCTCGGAGGGCGACGAGCCCGGCTGCTACCGCTTCAACGTGCTGCGCGACGAGCAGGACCCGAACGTCTACTACTTCTACGAGGTCTACGCCGACCAGGCGGCGCTCGACAAGCACCGCACGATGCCGCATTACAAGACCTGGCAGGCCGTCGCCGACACGCTCGCCGGCCCCACCGAGCCCACCCGCTGCACGACCGTGTTCCCCGCCGACGAGGGGTACTGGAAGAAGAAGCGGTCCTGATCGGCGTTCCGTGAGCCCGCGCCAGCCGTCCGAGGGCTGGCAGCGCAATGTGTGGGCGCTGGCGCTGTGCGTGTTCATCGCCTTCGTCGGCTTCCAGTTCTCCACGCCCTTCCTGCCGCTCTACGTCCGCGAGCTCGGCGTCATCGATCCCTCCCACGTCGCGCTCTGGTCCGGCGTGCTCACCGCCGTCACGCCCGCGGTGGCGGGCCTGCTGTCGCCGCTGTTCGGCCGGCTCGCGGATCGCTACGGACGCAAGCTCATGCTGATCCGCTCCCTCGCCGCCTTCGCCATCATCATCGGGGCCATGGGCCTCGTCACCTCCGTGCGCCAGCTCCTGGTGGCCCGTATCCTCCAGGGGCTCTTCGCCGGCTTCACGCCGATGGCGATGGCGGTGGCGAGCGTCTCCGCCCCGCGCGAGAAGGTCGCCGTCGCCATCGCGCGCGTGCAGGGCGCGCAGCTGCTCAGCGCCGCCGTGGGGCCCCTTGCCGGAGGCCTCGTGGCCTCGCATCTCGGCATCCGGCAGGCCTTCTTCGTGACCGCCGGCCTCTGCGCGCTCGCGCTCGGCGCGCTGATCTTCCTGTTCCAGGAAGTGCGCCCCGTGGAGGCGGGGGAGGCGAGGGCGGCCGCGCGCACGACGCCGCTGCGCGATTTCGTGCGCTACCCGCATTTCGTCACGGTGATGTTCATGCTCGTCGTCGCGCAGTTCGTCGACCGTGGCCTGGGGCTGATGATCCCCCTGCACGTCGCCCACCTGCCGGGCGTCACTGCCATCGCGGCCACCTCGGGCGCCATCATCTCCGTGGCCGCGGTGGGCGCCGCCCTCTCGGCGAGCGTCGCCGCGCGCGTGGCCGACGTCGTGCCTGTGGGACGACTGCTGTTCATTCAGTTCGTGGTGGGCGGCGTGCTGTGCGGCGCCATGGCGCTCGCCGAGGCGTGGATCACCCTGCTCGCGCTGCGCACGCTGGTGGCGCTCTGCCTCGGCGGCGCGCTCACGCTGGCCTATTCGCTCGGGGGCACGCTCGTGCCCGCGGAGTCACGCGGAGCGGCCTTCGGGTGGCTGGCGCTGGGCGTGCAGATCGGGACGGCGGCGAGCCCGCTCGTCACGGGAGCGCTGGCCGCCGTCAGCCTCTCCGCCGCCTATCTCATGGACGGCGGCCTCGCGTGGGTGGCGGCGGCGGTGCTCCTGTTCGGCGCG
>CAYQQT010000723.1:0-2140 GCA_964419375.1 uncultured bacterium | reverse complement strand
GAGGTAGCGGGCGAGGTTGTCGTTGAAGATGGGGGCGATCTCTTCCGGCGTGCTGGGGCCGGAGATGTGTGGCGTGATGATCGCGTTGGGCAGACTCCACAGCGGGTGATCGGGGCGGAGCGGCTCCTCGGTGAAAACGTCGAGGATGGCGCCCGCGATGCGACGGGTACGTAGCGCGTCCTCCAATGCGGGCTCGTCGACGAGGGCGCCGCGGCCGATGTTCACGAGCCAGGCGTGCGGGGGCAGGGCGCCGAGGGCGCGCTCGTCGAAGAAACCTCGCGTGTCGTCGGTGAGGGGCGTCACGAGGACGACGAAGTCGGCGGCCGCGAGCGCGGTCGCCATCGCGGAGATGCGGTAGACGCGGTCCGCCTCGGGCACGGCGCGGCCTCCGCGGCTGACGCCGAGAACCCGCATGCCCAGGAAGCGCGCCGCGCGTGCGATGTGCCGGCCGATGTCGCCGAGGCCCACCACCACCATCGTCTTGCCGCGCAGCCGGTCGGGCATCACCTCGCCGATCCACCGACGGGCGCGCTGCGCCTGCCGGTAGGTCTCCGTTCGTTGCGTAATGGACAGGCACCAGCCGAGGACGTACTCCGTCATCCACGGGCCGAAGATGCCCGGCGCACGGGTGATGACGACGTGGCGCGGCAGCTCGGGCACGAGCGCCCAATCGACGCCGGCGCCCATCGTCTGCAGCCAGCGCAGGCGCGGCGCCTTTGCATAGAGGGCCACGGGGGGCTTCCAGGCGAAGAGGATCTCGGCGTCGGCGATGACCGCCTCCGCCTCCGCGGGGGTGGCGCAGACGTGGAGGGCGACCGCGCGCTTCGGCGCGCGGATGAGCTCGGCGTAGCGCGCGGCTTCGTTGGCCTCGGGGTTATAGACGACGACGGAGCGCGGGCCGCTCCGCCGGGCGGCCCTCATCGCGCGGCGCGAAGCAGCTCGTCCTCGTCGGCGAAGTCGACGTCGCGCCGGTCCAGGCCTTCGCGCAGGTACCACTCGAACGTCTGCGCGAGGCCGGAGGCGAGCGTGTAGCGGGGGCGGATGCCGAGCTGGGTACGGATCTTCGTCGTCGTGTAGACGGCGTGGCAGTCGTAGGCGAGGTTCTGACCGAAGGGCGGCGCCTTCGTCCCGCGGGCGGGAGCGACGTGCACGAGCGTGAGGGGACGCTTGACGATCTCCGCGATCAGCTCGACGAAGCCGACCTGCGTGATGCTCTCCTCGCCGGTGACCGCGTACGCCTGGCCGTAGGCGGCGGGCACCCCGAGCATGCCCGCGATGGCGTCCGCGAGATCCTCCACGTGACCGAACTGGCGAAGCCACCCGCCGGCGCCGGGCACGAGGACGGGCCGGCCGCGCAGCAGGCGGTCGAAGAAGAAGGTCTCGTTGTTGCGCGTGTTGAGCGGCCCGTAGACGTGGGTGGGCCGCACGATCGATATGGGCAGGCCGCGCTCGCGGTGGCGGCGGAAGAGCGCGTCCTCGCCCTCGATCTTGTTCTTCGCGTACTCGCCCCAGTAGAGATTGCGCGGCGCGTCCTCGTCGTAGGGGATGGGCAGCGCGTGATCGTGCACGCGCCCGGTGGACACGAACACGGCGTGGCCCACGCGGCCGTCGAGGGCGTCGAGGAGCGCCTCCACGTCGGCGCCGGTGGTGGGTGCGTACGTGATGTCGACGAGGGCGTCCACCCGCTCGCCCGCCAGTGCGCGCGCGAGGGCGCCGTGGTCCTTGCGGTCGCACACGATGGTGCGCACGCCCGCGGGCACGCGGTGGGGCTGGCGGCCACGGTTGAGTACGGCCACCTCGTGGCCGCCGCGCCCGAGCGCACGCACCAGGTGCAAGCTGATGAACTCCGTACCGCCCATGATGAGGACGCGCATCAGGCGAGCGACACCGCCACGCAGGTGGTGGTGCGGGTGACGCCGTTGATCGATCCCACCTCGTCGGTGACGAGCCGGCCGATGGCGTCCAGCGTGGGACCCTCCACCACGGCGATGAAATCATAGGGGCCGGTGACGGCGTCCAGCGTGGCCAGGGACGAGGCCGCGATGCGTGAGAGCTCCTTCTTCACCGATTTCGTCTTGCCGGGCGCCGTCTCGATGAGCACGTACGCCTTCATGGCCGTGGCCTTGCGCGACGTCTTGGT
>CAYQQT010000722.1:0-2146 GCA_964419375.1 uncultured bacterium | reverse complement strand
GAGGCCGCGCGCGCGGCCGGCGGCTCCCACCTCCGCATCGTGCTGCGCCACGTCTTGCCCAACTGCCTGGCGACCTATATCGTACTCGTCACGACGAACATCTCGTACGCGATCGTCGTGGAAGCCTCGCTCAGCTTTCTCGGCGTGGGGGCGCCCCCCGACGAGCCCTCGTGGGGCGGGATGCTCACGGCGGGCACGCAGGCCATGGAAACCGCGCCGTGGCTCATCTTCTTCCCCGGCGTGGCAATCAGCCTCGCCGTGTTCGCGCTGAACCTGCTCGGAGACGCCATTCGGGACATCGCCGACCCCCGCCTCAGAGGCGGCCTCGGCTAGAGAGGGAGACAGCATGCGCACCCATCGATTCCTCATCGTGGCCGTCGTGATGACCATGGTCGCCGGCGTTGCCGCCGGCGGCTTCGCGCAGCAAGACAAGCCGCGCTACGGCGGCGTGCTGAACTGGTTCGACTACGGCGATCCCGCGCGCCTCGACGTCCACGCGGAATCGCCGCTCGTCGTGCAGCAGGCGACGGCGGGGGTCTACAGCAGCCTGTTGCACAAGGATCCCGACGACCCGACGAAGATCGCGCCCGATCTCGCCGAGCGTTACACCGTCTCCGCCGACGGCAAGACCTACACGTTCCAGCTGCGCAAGGGCGTGAAGTGGCACGACGGCCAACCGTTCACCGCGACCGACGTGAAGGCCACGTTCGACCGCGTGCTCAATCCCGACTTCAAGAGCCCGAAGTGCGGCGCGACGCTGAAGCCGCTGGTCGCGGGCACCGAGGTCGTGGACCCGTACACGTTCCAGGTACGGCTGAAAGCGCCGGCGCCGGACCCGTTCCTCAGCGCCGTGTCGTCGGCGTGGTGCCGCATCGCGGCCAAGCACGTGCTCGACAAGTTCGGGGACCTGAACAAGCCCGAGGCCCAGATCGGCACCGGCCCCTTCAAGTTCAAGAAGTACGAGCGCGGCAGCGTGATCGAGTGGGAGAAGAACAAGGACTACTTCATCCAGGGCCTGCCGTATCTCGACGGCGTGAAGCAGTTCATCCTCGTGGGCAGCCCGACGCAGCTCGCCGCCGCGAAGGCCGGCCGGATCCATCTCTGGGACACGTGGCCGCCGATGGGGAAGGCGGCGTCGGAGGAGCTCAAGTCGGCGCGCGGCAACGAGATCGACGTCTACCGGTGGCCCATCAACACGATCTGGATCGTGTTCCTGAACACGAAGAAGCCGCCGTTCGACAACCCGGACATGCGGCGGGCCGTCCACCTCGGGCTCAACCGCCAGGAGCTCATCGGCAAGGCGCTCGATGGCGCCGGCGTGCCGTGCGCGATGCTGGATCCGAAGCTGGTGGGCGAGGCGGCGCTGCCGCTCGCGGAAGTCGAGAAGATCCCCGGCTGCCGCCCGCAGAAGGACCAGGACATCGCCGAGGCCGAGAAGCTCGTGAAGAAGCACCACCCGAACGGCCTCGACATCGAGATGGCATTCCGGCAGGTCGGCAACTACTCCGATCGCTCCCAGCTCGTGGCGGCGCAGCTCCGCAAGATCGGCATCCGCGGCACGCTGAAGACGCATGAGAGCGCGGCGGGCTACGCGGCCTTCGGCAAGGGTGACTTCACGATGATCACCGCCCAGGACCGCGCGATGGACGGGACGGACCCCTCCGATCCGTTCTCGCTGATCTGGACGACGCAGGGCGGCAGCAACTGGGGCAAGTGGTCGGATCCCACGTTCGACGAGGTCGCCGACCGCGGGCTGAAGGAGACCGACAAGGCCAAGCGCGCCAAGCTGTACCACGACGCGCAGCGGATGTTCCTGAGCGGCGCGCCGAGCGCGATCCCGGTGGGCTGGGTGGAAGGCTGGTTCTTCACCGACAAGAAGGTGCGCGGCTACAAGCCCTCGCCCAGCGCGTACGACAACATCACCTTCATGAAGGTGTGGCTGGCGCAATGATCCGCGCCGTCCCCGGCCGGCATCCACGCGTGCATCCGGACACCCGGATCGATCCGTCCGCCCAAGTCATCGGGGACGTGATCATCGCGGCCGGCGCGTCGATCTGGCCGGGGACGATCGTGCGGGGTGACCAGGACACTATATAAAGGTGGGGCGGAACACCAACGTGCAGGACTGCTCGGTCCTGCGGCCGCG
>CAYQQT010000721.1:0-2156 GCA_964419375.1 uncultured bacterium | reverse complement strand
TGCAGGTCGCCGCCCGCGGCCACGTCGTAGAAGTGGGTGCCGAAGAAGCGGTCGAACATCAGGAAGATGAGGCCGACGGTGACGGGCGGGAACGCGAGCGCGATGAGGAACTGCGTGACGAGCGTCATCCACACGAAGACCGGCATGCGCATGAGCGTCATGCCGGGCGCGCGCATGTTGAGGATGGTGACGATGAAGTTCACGGCCGCCATCACCGAGGAGATGCCGAGCACCTGGAGGCTGAGCATCCAGAAGTCCACGTTGGGGCCGGGCGAGAACTGCCGCGTGGTGAGGTTGGCGTAGCCGAACCAGCCGGCGTCGGGCGGCGTGCCCACGAGCCAGCTCGCGTTCAGCAGCAGCGCGCCCGCAAGGAAGATCCAGTACGACAGCGCGTTCAGGCGCGGGAAGGCGACGTCACGGGCGCCGATCATGAGCGGGATCATGTAGTTGATGAACGCGTTGCCGAGCGGCATCACGGCGAGGAAGATCATGGTGGTGCCGTGCATCGTGAAGAGCGCGTTGAAGGTCTGAGCACTCACCACCGCCGCGTTCGGACGCATCAGCTGCGTACGGATCAGCAGCGCCTCCAGGCCCCCCACCAGCAGGAACGTGATCGCCGATCCGAGGTACAGGATGCCGATGCGCTTGTGATCGACCGTGGTCAGCCAGCTCCAGAGTGTCGAACGCGACGCCAGGAGCAAGCGCGCAGTCCGCGGCGGGGGGGCTTGGGGGGCCATATCGGGGCCCCCCATGTCTTTCAAGGAACTTGCAACAGCGTCACTCATGACGGGTGTCCGCGGACCATGTAGCGGTCGTCATTTCAGCGCGGACAGGTAGGCGGCGACGTCGTTCGCCTGCGCGGCGGTGAGGCCGAGGTTCGGCATCTTCACGCCGGGCTTGAGCCCCTGGGGATCCTTGACCCACGCCGCGACGTTCTCGGGCGTGTTCGGCCACATGCCGGCCGCGAGCGTCCCGCGGCTGCCGAAGTGCGTCAGCGTGGGTCCGAGCGTACCCGTCGACACACCGGCGATCGTGTGGCAGCCCACGCAGGCGCTCTTCGCGTAGATCTCCTTGCCGCGCGCGGCGTCGCCGGCAGGCTCGACGGCGGGCGCGCGTTGCGCCGCCACCCAGCGCGCGAAGGCCTCGGGCGTGTCCACGATGACGCGCAACGCCATGTTGGCGTGCGACAGGCCGCAGAACTCCGCGCACTGTCCCCAGTACTCACCGGCGCGGTCCGCGGTGAGAGTGATGTGATTCACGCGCCCGGGCACCACGTCGCGCTTGCCGCCGAGCTGCGGCACCCAGAAGCTGTGGATGACGTCGGGCCCTTCGAGGGTGAACTCGACGGCACGGCCGGCGGGGATGTGCACCTCGTTGGCGGTGACGACCTCGAGGGACGGGTAGTGGAACTCCCACCACCATTGATAGCCGCGCACGGTGACCTGGAGCGCGCCCGGCGGCGTCGCCGCCGTCTGCGTGCGGAAGATCACCTGGATGGTGGGGATCGCGATCACGAGCAGCACGAGCGCGGGCGCGATCGTCCACGAGATCTCGAGCAGCGTGTGCCCGCGCGTCTGCGCCGGCAGCGCCGCCGCCGGCCGCGACCGGTAGCGAAGCAGGATCCACGCGAGGGCGGCGAAGACCACGAGCCCGATGACGACGGTGACCCACGTGATGATCGTGTAGAGGCGCAGGATGGAGCGGTTGAGGTCGGAGTGCGCCACGAGGGTGGACATGGGGCCGTCCCAGCCGCATCCGCCCGCCACGGCGGTCGCCACCACGAGCGCCGCGCGGACGCTCAGCCATGCGCCCGTTTGTACTTTCACGACGGTGACGTTACGCCGCGGGCGCGCCCTCCGCAACACGGAGCGGGCGCGCGCCCGCGCTCAGCGGGCGAGCGTGAGGAGCGTGTCGAGGAGGACGTTGGCACCGCGCTCGATGGCGTCGCCGTCACTGGCCTCGTCCACGCGATGACTGCGGCCGCCGCGCGAGGGGATGAAGAGCATCCCCGACTCCGTCACCGCGGCGAGGTTCTGCGCGTCGTGTCCGGCCGCCGAGTACAGTCGCTGCCACGCCAGGCCGCGGCCCTCCGCCGCCTTCGCCACCGCCTGCTGCACGCGCTCGGCGCACGCCGCGGGCGTGGTGGCCGACAGGGG
>CAYQQT010000720.1:0-2159 GCA_964419375.1 uncultured bacterium | reverse complement strand
CCTAGTAGTCGCGCCGTAGCCCCTGCCGCTTGAGGGTGTCGAGCGGCACGGGGGCGAGCTGCTCGAGAACGAAATCGCGAATCGTCCGCGGATGCGGCAGGTCGCGCGCGACGCGCCCGCCCGTCACGAGAGGCTTCAGCATCGGATCCCAGGTGCCCGTGGGCGGGGGCGGGGGCGGGGCGGCCCCGGCGGGGATGACGACGGTCTCCAGCGACCCGCGTCGCCGGAGGACGTCCTTGGCGCCGGACCACTTGCCGCGCTTGGCCATGGGCTGCCCTTCGATCTCCATGATGTCGAGCGCGAAGTTCAGCACGGGCGCGTTCGCGATGGAGGTGCCCACACCGTAGGAGTCGGCCACCGGGTTGAGGCGCAGGATCTCGTACTCGTCGATGCCGCCGGAGGCGATGAGCTTGACGTGCTCGAAGCCGCGCAGGTTCAGCTCCCAGCGCACCTCCTCGAGGATGCGGTAGAGATCGCCGCGCCGCGACGAGGGGGTGTCCAGCCGCACCGCGTACAGGTCCTTGCCGAGCGCCTGCGCGACGCGCAACGCCTCGAACTTCTCGTCCTGCAGGGTGTCGATGAGGGCGACCCGTCGCACCTTCGGCTCGATGATCTCGTGGAACGCCTTCAGCGCCTCCACCGTGTCGCCCAGCATGAGCACGAGCGAGTGCGGGATGGTTCCCAGCGGGTCGGCGTCGATCAGCTCCGCCGCCTTCGTCACCGCCACCCCGTCACAGCCGCCGATGAACGCGTTGCGCTCGATCATGGGCGCGATGGCCGGGTGCATGCGGCGCGCGCCGAAGGAGATGACCGCGCGCTCCCCCGCCGCCTTCTTGCAGCGGGCGGCCTTGGTAGCGATGCCGGAGGCCTGGCACAGCAGGCCGAGGAGCGCCGTCTCGTACTTCGCCCACTCGACGTAGACGCCCTCGAGGGTGAGGACGGGCTGGTAGGGCGCGAACACCGTGCCTTCGTCCATGGCGCGCACATCGACGCTCACGCCATCCATCAGCGCCGCCACTTCCTCGATGCCGGCGAGGATGGCCCAGTGCCAGTCCTCCGGAAGCGACTTCAGGTAGACCTCGGCCTTGACGCGCTTGCGGTTCTTGCGCGCGGTGAGGATCTCGACCGTGCGCGCGAAATAGACGTCGGAAACCTGGCCGCTCGCGATCTCGGCGTCGGAAGCCGTATGAAACGGCCGCTTCGGAGCGTTCGGTACCATCAATTAATTAATATGCGCGAGAAAGGCGCGATAAATAGTGGCAGGATCGACGCGGTAAGTCAACGCGCGCATTCCCTAGAGCTTCAGCGATTTCAGATAATTGCGGAACGCGTCGGCGAGATCGGGGCGCGCGAGGGCGAACTCCACGGTGGCCTTCAGGAAGCCCAGCTTGTCTCCGGTGTCGTAGCGCTTGCCCTCGAACTCCACGGCGTACATCGGGCGCCGCCCGCGCAGGGCGCGCAGGCCGTCCGTGAGCTGGATCTCGCCTCGCTTGTCGGCGGCGGTCTCGGCGAGGATGCCGAAGATGTCCGGCGTCAGGACGTAGCGGCCTATGATAGCCAGATCAGACGGCGCGTCCTTGGCCTGCGGCTTCTCGACGAGGTCCGTGATCTCCCATACGTTGCCGCCGATGTTCTTTCCCGCGATCACCCCGTATTGATGGATGCGCTCGCGGGGCACGCGCTCCACGGCGATCACAGGGCCGCCGTAGCGCTCGAAGACGTCGAGGAGCTGGCGCATGCACGGCACGGGGGCGTTGCCGATGATGTCGTCGCCGAGGAAGACCCCGAAGGGCTCGTCACCCACGAGCGCGCGCGCGCAGAGGATGGCGTGGCCGAGGCCAAGCGGCTCCTTCTGGCGCACGTAGGAGATGGACGCCATCTCGGAGATGGTCTTGATCTGCGCCAGCTCCTCCACCTTGCCGCGGTCGTTCAGGTAATACTCCAGCTCGAAGGAGGCGTCGAAGTGGTCTTCGATGGCGCGCTTGCCGCGCCCGGTGACGATGATGATCTCGCCGAGGCCGGAGGCCACCGCCTCCTCCACCACGTACTGGATGGTCGGCTTGTCCACGAGCGGGAGCATCTCCTTGGGCTGTGCCTTGGTGGCGGGCAGGAAGCGGGTGCCGAGGCCGGCGGCGGGAAACACGCCCTTGCGTACGCGG
>CAYQQT010000719.1:0-2169 GCA_964419375.1 uncultured bacterium | reverse complement strand
ACGTGAAGTCGTGCCCCGGCATCGGCATCGCGGCCGCCGAGTGGCTCATCAAGCAGGACCCGATGCTGCTCGGGAGCGACAACTGGCCGGTGGAAGTGTCGCCCAACCCCGATCCGCAGATCTCCCTGCCGGTGCACCAGATCGCGCTCGCGGTCAACGGCGTGCACCTGCTCGAGAACCTGAAGCTCGACGACCTGGCCGCCAAGCGCGTCTACGAGTTCGCGTTCGTCATGCAGCCGCTGAAGATCAAGGGCGGCTCCGGCTCCACGGTGGCGCCGGTCGCCATCCGCTGACCGGCTCGCGCGGGAGGCGGACGCGCACGCTCCGCCTCCCGCGCGCTACCAGCCACCCTCGCTCCGAAGCGGCCACCATCCACGTGGTCCGCCGCACCCCGAAACCGACGCCGCGTCCTGACGGACGCACCGCCGAGATCCTCGCGGAGGTCGGCTACACCAACGACGAGATCGCCAACTTCACGGCGCGGGGCATCGCGAGGTAGACCGATCGGAAGGCCGCCCACGACCGTCCGTCAGGACGCGGCGTCGGCTTCGGGGTGCGCGGACCCGTTTCCCACTCACCAGAACCGGACAAGGCGCGTCGATGGAGCCCAGCCACCCTCGCTCCGACGCGGCCACCATCCACGTGGTCCCCGCACCCCGAAGGCGGCGCCGCGTCCTGACGGACGACGCCGTTAGCGCGCCAGCTCGGCGTCCAGCTCGTCGATGCCCGCCGCGACGATGTCCACGAGCTGGTCGACCTCGTCGGCCGTGATGCAGAGCGGCGGCGCAAGGCGGATGACGTTGCCGCGCGTGTAGACGATGGCGCCCCGGTCCCAGGCCTTGCGATCCAGCTTCGCCACCTGCGCCGCGTCGAGCGGACGTCCGGAGCCGTCCGGCTGCACGAACTCGGCGCACACGAGGAGGCCGCGCCCGCGTACCTCGCCCACGATCCGCCGCTTGCCCACCGCGCGCTCCAACCCTTCCAGCAGCCGTGCGCCCATGGCGTCCGCGTTGGCGACCAGGTTGTCCTTTTCCATGATCTTGATGTTGGCGAGCCCGGCCGCACACGCCACGGGGTGCGCCGCATACGTGTTGGGGTGCACGTTCTCCTTCTTGCCGTCCTCGGGAAAGGCGTCGGCGATGTGCCGGCGCGCGATCGTCGCCGAGAGCGGGACGTAGCCCGACGTGATGCCCTTGGCCACGGACATGAGGTCGGGGACGACGCCGTCGTGCTCGACGGCGAACCAGCGTCCGGTGCGCCCGAAGCCGGTGATCACCTCGTCGGCGATCAGCAGGACCTCCAGCTCGTCGCAGAGGTTACGCACGGCGCGCAGCCAGCCGATGGGCGGCATGATGAAGCCGCCCGACGACAGCACGGGCTCCATGATCACCGCCGACACCGTGTCGGGTCCTTCCTTCACGATCGCCTCGCGCAGCCCGCGCGCGCAGCGCGCCACCAGCTCCTCGTCCGTGCCCGTGCCCCGGTCGCGGAAGGGGTACGGCGCGCGCACCTTGGCGAAGCCCGGCACGTGCAGCGCCGCGTAGGCCTCCACCATGTGAGGCAGCCCGCACACCGCGAGCGTGCCCATGGTGGCGCCGTGATAGCCGCCTTCGAGCGCGATCACCTTGTGCTTGTTCGGCTTGCCGCGCGCGAGCCAGTAGTGACGCGCGATCTGCATGGCGCGCTCGTTGGCCTCCGAGCCGCTCACCGCGAACATCGCGTAGTCGAGGTCGCCCGGCGCCAGCGTCGCGAGCTTGGCCGCCAGCTCCGCCGCGGGCCGGTTCGAGAACTGGCGCGTGGTCGGGTAGTACGCGAGGCGCACCGTCTGCTCGGCGATCGCTTCCGCGATCTCACGCCGCCCGTGGCCGACGTTGACGACGGCGAGGCCCGCGAAGCCGTCCAGCAGCTTCTTGCCCTTCTCCGTCCACACCCACACGCCCTCGGCGTGGTCGATGACCAGCTCTTCGTCGGACAGCCAGGGATGGTCCTGGGTCTTGTGCGTCCACAGGTGCTTGATGTCGGCGGCGTTGGTGGTCATCGGGCCTCCCGGCGGGTCATGACGCTACCGTAGGGCGTGGACGGGGCCGCGTCAAGCGTGGTGCCCTTGCTGCCACGTGCGCGTGGGCTGTTATGATCCGCCCATGTTCATCGTGGGCATCGACGTGGGCG
>CAYQQT010000718.1:0-2179 GCA_964419375.1 uncultured bacterium | reverse complement strand
GGCCGCTACGCGGTCGGCCTCGACCGCCGGCCGTACGACCGCATCCGCATGTTCGGCCAGGAATACCGCGACCTGTACGCGATCGATGTGCGCACCGGCGAGCGCACGCGCTTTGCCGACCGCGTCCAGTTCCAGTACGGCGTCTCGCCGGGCGGCCGTGTGCCGCGGCCGTCGCCGCCTCCATCACGGACGACCGGGCGTGGCTCGCGGACCGGCTGCAGTCGGCTGACGTCGATGGTCGCGATCCGCGCGCGCTCTACGCGCTCGCGGCCGAAGCGGTCACGGTGCACGCCGACCACGGCATTGCGCACGCCCACGTTGCGATAATCGAACGGGCGGCCATGGAAGCGGTCGCGATGCCAGTGGCGGGGCCCCGCCCAGCCCGCATACCAGGGACGGCCGATGAAGCCCGCGCGGCCCCACCACGGCACGAGCGGCTCGCCCCAGCCGAGCGCGACCCAGCTCACGAATGGACGGCCCACGGGGCGGGGCGCGCCGAAGAAGGCGACCAGCGCGGGCGCGTACACCGCTCTCACGACGCGAGGTCCCGGCGCCCACGCCCACCCCCCGTTCACGAAGACCCAGCGGCCGTAGTGATACGGCGCCCACCCCCACGGAGCGGTGTCGACCCACGTCCAGCCGTATCCGGGATCCGAGATCCACGTGCCCGTGCTGTAGGGCGCCCAGCCCGCCGGCACGCCGCGAGGCTCCCACAGCGGGCCGTAGGTCGGCTCCTCGCGCCATGTGCCGTGCCGATCGAGGTCGCTAGTGCCGTACACCTGCGGCGCCACGTACCGGGCGCTCTCGGCAGCGAGCAGCGTGTCCGTGCGCCCGATGCTCCAGCGATCCCACGCGTCCGCCTCCGGCGCCGTCGACGGCTCCAGCGGCGATGCCGAGGCGCCGCCGGCGACGACCTGGTGATCGGCGGCAAGGCTCACCGTGTGACCGTGGGCCGTCACCGTCGCCCGGCCGCCACGCCGCGCGACCACTGAGGTGCGATCCGCGGAGACGTCGACGCGGTAGTAGCCGGCCTGTCCGATCGTCAGGGCCGCGTGCGGCGTGTCGACGTGCAGGCGCTCGCCGGGAGCCACGCTGCGGAGGTCGAGGCCGAGGTAGCCGTTGCTGACACCGATCCGCAGGGCGTTCTCGGCATGGCTGGTGAGAGCGAAGCGGCTGTCGCCCCAGACGCGCAGGAAGGAGTCCGGACCTGTCTGCACCTCGACGTTGCCGAGACGGTCGGTCGCCAGCTGATCGCCCGGGGCGAGCGGGATATTGACCTGCGCGGGCACCCAGTCCTCGGCACCGGGGCGCCAGAAACGCACGTCGCCCGCGGTGAAGCTGAGCCGTAGGGGGGTGGGGCCGGACGCCTCGCTTTCAGCCTCGCCGGCCGGGTCGGCCGCGTGCGCGCCGGCCAGGGGACCGAGGACGAGCGTGAGGGCCAGCAGCGAAGCCGTTAGCCGTCTCGCCAATGTCGTGTCCATGGTGGTCAGGTGTTCAGACGGGCGGCAGCGGCGGTCTATTCATACCGCATGGGGGGCCTCGAAGGGCCCCCAAGCCCCCCTTTACGCTCGGCAGCGCCCCGGCGGAGCCGTGGCGCTCCTCGATAATCCGATCGGCTCGTGGAGTTAGACCTTCACGTCCCGCCCCGCCCAGAAGGGCTCCCGGAGTGACCGCTTGACCAGCTTGCCGGCGGTGTCGCGGGGGAAATCGGCGTGAAACGACACGTCGCGCGGCGCCTTGTAGTCGGCGAGACGGCTGCGGCAGAAGTCGATGACATCGCGAGCGGAAAGAGACGTCCCCGCGCGCAGTTGCACCGCGGCGTGGACCCGCTCCCCCCACTCGGGATCGGGGACGCCGAAGATAGCCGCGTCCTCGATGGCAGGATGGCGGTGCAGCACGTCCTCGATCTCGGCGGGGTAGATGTTCACGCCCCCGGAGATGATCATGTCCCGCTTGCGATCGCAGATGTAGACGAAGCCCTCGGCGTCGATCCACGCCACGTCGCCCACCGACAGCCACTCCCCCCGCGTGGTGTCCTTCGTGGCCTGGGCGTTCTTGTAGTACGCCTCGAAGACCCCGTCGTAACGGCGCACGAACAGCTCGCCCGGCTGGCCTGCGGGCAGCGGCGAGCCGTCGTCGCCGAGCACGGCGAGCTCGACGCCGGGCGCCGCGGTGCCGC
>CAYQQT010000717.1:0-2185 GCA_964419375.1 uncultured bacterium | reverse complement strand
GAGCCAGCGCACGGCCGCCCAGCGCGCGACGACATCGCCGCTGCCGTCATCGCTGCCGCCGTCCACGACGACGACCTCCACGCCCGGCTCGCGGGCGAGGAGGTCCGGCAGCAGGCGGGCGAGGTGGGCGGCTTCGTTCAGCGTGGGGATGACGACGGACAGGCGCGCCACGTCACTCGGGCGGCAGCAGGGCGATGGCGTCATACCACGCGACGGCGCGCTCGCCCGTGTCGTCCGTGTCCGTCATCACCGCCACGCCCGCGATGCGCGGCGCCTGCGAGCCGAACGCCCGCCGGTAGTCGTCGAGCACGTTGCGCGTCTCCGTGAGCCAGCGGCCGACCTCGGCGCCGCCACTGCGGACCACGATCATCCGGGCCCGGTCGGTGTACGCGTTGTCGAGCGTGGTGCCGGGCGGCAGGCGGTTGTCCCAGATGTAGTTCAGGACGGCGCGCGGCGGGTAGACGCCGTAGAGCAGCCGGTAGGCGCCGTACTTCGTCTTCTCCCACGCCGTGGCGTGGGCGGGGTCGTAGCGAAAGGCGACGTAGATCCGCGCGGGATAATCGTCGCCCTCCTTCTTACGCGCGTCCCCCTTCACGAGCACGTTGGCGACCTTCCAGCGCCACGTCAGCCGCGGGTAGGCGCGCGGATCGACGTCGAGCGGGCGATACAGGCCTGACGCGGAGGCGTCGCTCTCCGCCTTCAGCACCCAGCCGTCGCCGTCGCGCACCACCGTGTAGCGGGTGGCGCGCGGGATCTTCTTGAACGCCAGCGGCTCCCATCCCGCGGGCAGGGCGGCGGGGTCCGCGGGCGCGGTAAAGCGGCCGACGTCGATCGCCGGCGACGCGGCGCCCGCCGCCGTGACGAGCGCGAGCACGACGAAGAGGACAGCCGCCGCCCGCATCTATCGCCGCCAGGCCAGCCAGCGGGCGAGCAGCCTCTTGACCCGCGGAGTCAGCCGCGTGCGCTGGTAGGCGTCGCCCAGCTTGCGGATCGCCTCCGCCTGCGTCGGGTACGTGTGGATGACGGACGCGAGCGCGCCGAGCCCGACGCCGCGCGTGATGGCCAGCGTCAGCTCGGGCAGCATCTCGCCCGCGTGGCGCGCGACGATGGTGGCGCCGAGAATGGTGTCGGTGCCCGCCCGCACGTGCACCTTCACGAAGCCGTCCGTCTCGCCGTCCAGCACGGCGCGATCCACGTCGTGCAGCTCCTGCACGAACGTGCGCACGGCGATGCCACGCGCCTGCGCCTGTCCCTCGTCCAGGCCGACGTGGGCGATCTCGGGATCCGTGTACGTGCACCAGGGAACGATGAGCCTGCTCGCCCTCGCGCGCCCCAGGAACAGCGCGTTCTGGATGACGATGCGCGCCTGGAAGTCGGAGTTGTGGGTGAACTTCAGGGGCGAGCACACGTCGCCGGCGGCAAAGATCCTCCGGTTCGTCGTCTGCAGCCGGTCGTTCACGCGCACCCCGGTGCCGATGTCGTACTCCACGCCCGCCCGCTCCAGGCTGAGCCCCTCGACGTTCGGCGCGCGCCCCACTCCGACGAGGATCGCGTCCGCGACGAGCGTGACGCTACCGGCGGCGCCTTCGACGTGAAGGCGACGCTCGCCGCTCGCCGCCCGCTCCACCCGCTTGACGGTGCTGGCGAGCAAGAGCCGGACGCCGTCGCGCTCGAGCGCCTGCTGCACGCGCGCAGCGGCATCGCGGTCCTCGCGCGCGAGGACGCGCGCTTCGGTGTCGAGGAGCGAGACGTGGGCGCCGAAGCGCGCGAAGGCCTGCGCCAGCTCGCAGCCGATGGGGCCCGCGCCGATCATCGCGAGGCGGTGGGGAAGCTCGCTGAGGTCGAACACCGTCTCGTTCGTGAGGTATCCCGCGTCCGCGAGCCCGGGGATCGGGGGCGCCGCCGCCCGCGCCCCGGTGGCGATCACCGCGTTGCGAAATCGCAGCGTGCGGCCGCCGACGTCCACGGTGTCGTTGCCGGTGAATCGCCCTTCGCCGAGGAACACGTCCACCCCGAGAGCCTTGAAGCGCGCGGCGGAGTCAGCGACGCTGATGGAGGCGCGCAGCCGCCGCAGGCGGTCCATGACCGCGGCGAAGTCGACGCGGACGCCCTCGGGCACGCGGACGCCGAACTCCCCCGCCCCGCGCACGTCGGCCCACGCGCGCGCGGCGCGGATGAGCGCCTT
>CAYQQT010000716.1:0-2186 GCA_964419375.1 uncultured bacterium | reverse complement strand
GCTCATGCCACCGGCTTGACCGCGCGCGCCACGATCCCGGCGAGGCGTCCGTAGTGCATGGCGTACGCGGCGAGCAGCGACTGCGACGCGTAGCGGGAGCGGAGCCAGCGCGGCGGCGGCACCAGCCCGGACGCCAGTGTCCGCGCAACATCCGAAGCGCGGTCCAGCATCACCAGGGCTACGAGGTGCTCCAGGCGGCGCAGCCGGTCTGAGCCCGTGCGCCGCAGACGATCGACGAGGGCGACTCGCAGGTCGCCCGGCCATAGTCGGCGCATCACCACCTCCGGCACCGCCGCGCCGAGGCGCTCGTGCACGATCCGCAGGGCGAAGTAGACCGCGGCGCCGGCGCGCCAGCGATGCGCCCGCTCACTCACCGCATCCCAGTCCAGCGTGGCGCCGTGGCAGCGAAGCAGGAGTGCGAGGTCGAGCTGCCACAACGTCCCGGTGAGCACGTGATGGATCGCAAGGTGGGCCGCCAGGTAGACGAGGAGGTCCTCGCGAGCGAGTGTCCGGGCCGTCTGTCCCCATGAGGGTGCCGGCGCCGCGCGGCTCCAGATCTCGTCGGCCGCCAGCTCCGTCGCGCGGCTGCCCCCGGGATGGGCGACGCACTCCCAGTGCAGGTCCACCGGCAGCAGGAACGAGCCGTGCGGCGCCACGAAATTCGCCGCGGGCGCGTGCTCCAGCTCGTAGGCGAGCGAGCGACCGGGGCTGCCGTGCGCGTAACCCAGCGTGGCCAGCACGTCGAGCGCGCGCCCGCGGTCGCGTCGGCGCACCAGGACATCGAGATCGGTGAACGGGCGCAGCGCGGGATCCCGATAGTAGGCGGCCGCGAGGGCGGGCCCCTTGAGGACGATGGCGGGCACGCCGGCGTCGCCGAGCGCGCGCACGATGTCACGCAGCTGGGCACCGGCGAGCAGGTGCTGGCGCTGGGCGGCGACCCACGCCGCGCGCAGTCGCTTCACGGCGGCTGCGGGCGCGTCACTGTCACGAAGCGCGACGTAGAGAAGCGGCGCCACCCGCTCCTGCTCGGCACGCGTGAGCGTCGATGGCCAATCGGAGGCGGCGGCCGCGCGCGCGGCGCGAGGAAAGGGCGCGTCGTCGAGGAACGCGCGCGCGGCGGCGGTGAAGGCGTCCGGGGCGGGGTCAGGCGGACGGCGCAGAGGACTCGCCGGTGGCTCGCCGGGCGTCGGCGCTCAGCGCCGCCATCGCCTCGCCGCGGCGGAACGGTCCGAGGAAATCCCCGTCTTCCAGCAGCGCGAGCGCGCTGCAGCGGAAGCCCGGCGTGGCCTTGGCTCCACCGCGGAGATCCGCCACCGTCTGCGTGCGGAGGTCTTTCAGCAGCGGCGAGCCCGTCCAGATCTCGTGAAAACGCTGGCGGCGGAGGTTGCCCGCCGGGATGGGATGGACGCCGCACGGGAAGAGGTCGCCGTACGGCGAGATGAGACACGTGCGGCGGCCGGTGCCGCAGATCTCCTCCCCCGCCTGCGGCAGGCACTTCACGGGCTGGGCGAACTCCTTGGCGAGCACGGGATCGGAGAAGAACGCGCGCAGCTGCGTGTCGCTCGGCGCCAGCGTGAGAGGCGTGCTGTCGGCATCACGCCGCGGCTGCAGCATCGGATCGAACCCGTAGCCGGCGCCGAGGTCGCCGGCGAGGGCGACCAGCTCGCGCAGGTCCCCCGCGTTGACGCTCATCAGCGGGCTCTTGATCAGGATGACGACGCCGCGCTCCTTGAGCAGGCGCAGGGCACGCAGCGAGCGCGCGTGCGAGCCCGGGATGCGCGTCACGCGGTCGTGGACCTCGGGGCGCGCGCTGTAGATGCTGACCTCCACCGACAGCGGATGCAGGTCGGCGAGCTCGCCCGCCTTCTCCGGCGTCAGCAGCGTCCCCGTGGTGAACACGGTGACCGAGAAGCCGCGCAGGCGCGCGTGCCCGACGATGTCGAGGAAGTCGCGGCGCATGAAGACCTCGCCGCCGCTGAGCGTCAGGAAGAACGTGCCCGCCTCTGCAAGGTCGTCGAAGATCGTGCGGATCTCCTCGAGCGACAGCTCCTCGCCCTGCGGCCGCGGCCGCCCCACGGGCCCTTCCGTCAGGTAGCAGTGCTCGCACCCGAGGTTGCAACGGTGCGTAACCTCGAAGAGCACGCTGAGCGGGATGTGGGCGCGCGAGGCCACCTTGATGAGGCGAT
>CAYQQT010000715.1:0-2194 GCA_964419375.1 uncultured bacterium | reverse complement strand
GAGCACGGCGGCGCGCGCGCGGCGGCCGAGCATCTTGCGCGCGAGATCGCGGCTTTTCCTCAGGTTTGTGTCGCCAGCGACCGGCGCTCCGTCTACGACGCGTGCGGGATGTCGGTCGAGGATGCTATGGCCAACGAGTTCCGCCTCGGCTTGGCTACCGTCGCTTCGCACGAATCGCGGGACGGCGCCGCTCGCTTCGCCTCTGGCGCTGGGCGGCACGGCGCGTTCTAGCTCCGTCGCGCTCAGCAGTCTACCGGCGTGCGCCCGGCGGGGGCGGGTCGGGCTTCGGGGTCCGACGACCACGTGGATGGTGGCCGATTCGGACCGGGGGCGGCTGGGCTCCATCTCCACGCCTTGTGCGGTCCTGGTGAGCGGGAAACGGGTCGCTGGACCCCGAAGCTCAACCCGCCCCCGCCAGGGCACACGTCAGCGGACTCAGATTCGGAGATTGGGAACGCTGCGCTTCGCTTGCGTCTACTTGGCGAGGAACTTCGTGAGGGTGTCGAGGAAGGCTTTCGGTTGGTCGCCGGGGACTGTGTGGCCGGCGTTTGGGATCTCTGCCAGTTCGGCGTGCGGTAGGGCTTCTTGCATGCGCTTGGCGATGTCGGGCGAGAGGATGTCGGAGTCGGCGCCGCGGATGATCAGGGTGGGGCAGGTGATGGCGGTCCAGAGGGGCCAGAGGTCGATGGGGTCGCGCCACCTGCCGTTGCGGACGGACTCGCGGATGGCGCGGTCGTATTTCCAGGTGACGCCGCCGTCGGCGAGGGGGCGCACGCCGTGCTCGACGCGGTGGCGCAGCATGGCTTCCGTGTAGCGGGGGTTGCTGGAGCGCGCGTACTCGATGGCGCGGGCCACCGAGTCGAAGCGCTCGGGCGAGCCGGCCATCATCCCGCCCACGCGGCCGCGGCCGGCGAGGGCAATCTCGGGGCCGATGTCGATCACGACGAGGCGGCTCACGCGGGTGGGGTAGCGGCCCGCGTACGCGATCGCGACGCGGCCGCCCATGGACAGCGCCACCAGGGTGACCCGCGCCAGGCCGAGGCTGTCGATGAACGTGGCGAGGTCGTCGGTGAGGCTCGCCGTCGTGTAGTCGCCGTCGGGGGCCGGATCCGAGTCGCCGTGTCCGCGCTGGTCGAGGGCGAGGACACGCCAGGTGGCGGACAGGGCGCGTGCCTCGTCGTCCCAGGTGCGCGCGTGGCCCGTCACGCCGTGCAGCAGGATGACGGGCGGCGCGGCGGCGTCCCCCCACTCGGTGTAGTGCAAGCGCGTGCCGTGGAGGAGGACGGTGTGATCGCGGTGCACGAGGCGAATTGTAACCTGTTACGATCCGCCTGATGCACGAGCACAATGGCCGTCGCACCGCGGCCGCGCGGTCGCGCCCCCTTCTCGTCACCACGCTCGCGCTCACCGCCACCTTCCTCGTCGTGGAGCTGATCGCCGCCCTGTGGACGGGCAGCCTCGCGCTGCTCGCGGATGCCGGCCACATGCTCACCGACGTGGGCGGCCTCGGGCTCGCCCTCTTCGCGACCTGGGTGGCGGCGCGCCCCCCCACGCCCGCCAAGACGTACGGCTACTATCGCGCCGAGATCCTCGCCGCCGTCGTGAACGCACTCGTCCTGTTCGTGGTGGCGGGCGGGATCCTCGTCGAGGCCTACCGGCGGGTGCGCTCTCCCGCGGAGGTGCTGGGCGGCCCCATGCTGGCGGTCGCCTTCGTCGGTCTCGCCGTCAACGCCGCCTGTGCCTGGCTCCTTCACCGCGACGCGGCCGCCAGCCTGAACGTGCGGGCGGCTTACCTGGAGGTGCTCAGCGACGCGGTGAGTTCGGTGGCCGTGATCGTGGCGGCGGTGGTGGTGCTGACCACGGGCTGGACGGTGGCCGACCCTCTCGCGAGCGGCGCCATCGCGCTCTTCATCGTGCCGCGCACGTGGCGGCTGCTGCGGCAGGCGGTCAACATCCTGCTCGAAGGCACGCCTGCGCACCTGGAGCTGGGCGAGATCGAAGAGGCGATCACCCGCGTGAGCGGCGTGCGCCGCGTGCACGACCTGCACGTGTGGACGCTCACCTCCGGCCGCGAGGCCATGAGCGCCCACGTGGTCGTGCGCGACGTGCGCGAGAGCGACCGCCTCCTCGAAGAGCTCCACGCGCTCGTGCACTCGCACTTCGGGATCGACCACACGACCATCCAGCTCGAGAC
>CAYQQT010000714.1:0-2203 GCA_964419375.1 uncultured bacterium | reverse complement strand
GCGCGGGGGGCTTGGGGGGCCCTTCGAGGCCCCCCATGTAACTAGTCGCCCAGCCACGCCGGCCCCGAGTCGGCCACCATCCACGTGGTCCCGGGACCCCCGAAGCCCACCCCGC
Source organism: uncultured bacterium (assembly GCA_964419375.1). Classification (GTDB taxonomy): domain Bacteria; phylum Methylomirabilota; class Methylomirabilia; order Rokubacteriales; family CSP1-6; genus JBBDXO01. The sequence continues at coordinate 2,088 of CAYQQT010000714.1, read as the reverse complement.
CCCCGCTGAACGCACGCGCGTCGATCGCGCGAAGCTAGCGGCCGAGCGCGCCGCCGTCGGCGCGCGGATCGGAGCCGCCGCGCAGGCCGTCGGGCGTGATCGAGATGACCTGGGCGTGACCCATGAGATCGCTCCAGTCCTCGACCATCCGCACGTCGTGCCCGCGCGCGCCCAGGTCCGCGCCGACGTCGTCCGCGAAGCGCCCTTCGAGCCGCAGCGCCTTGGACTGCTCGCCCCACGTGCGGCCGAAGAGCCAGCGCGGCGCCTCCACCGCCTCCTGCGGCCCCAGCCCGCGGTCGATCATGCGCGTGACGAGGGCGGCCTGCGTCTGCGGCTGGCCTTCGCCGCCCATGGTGCCGTACACGAGACGTGGCCGGCCGCCCACCAGGTACATCGAGGGAATGAGCGTGGTGGCCGTGCGCCTGCCCGGCGCCAGCGTGTTGGGGTGGGCGGGATCGAGCGAGAAGAAGGCGCCGCGGTTCTGCAGCAGGACGCCCGTGTCCGCCGCCACCACCGCGGCGCCGAACTCGTGATAGAGGCTCTGGATGAGCGACACCGCGTTGCCGTGCCCGTCGGCGGCCACGATGGCGATGGTGTCGCCGGCGGCGGGCGGGCCGTCCACCGGCATCGCGCGCCGCCGTGAGATGCGGGCGCGTCGGGCCGCCAGCCGCGCGGGATCGAGACAGCGCGCCACCGGCACCTCCACGGCGGTGGGGTCCGCGAGGTAGCGATCGCGATCCTCGAAGGCGAGCTTGGTCGCCTCCACCACCAGGTGCACGTAGTCCGCCTCCCCGAGCCCGGCGAGATCGAAGCCTTCGAGCAGGGCGAGGATGGCGAGCGCCGCGAAACCCTGCGTGGGGGGAGGAAAGCTCGCCGCCTCGCCGCCGCGATAGGGCACGGCAAGCGGCTCCACCCAGTCGGCCGCGTGCGCGGCGAAATCGCCCGCGCGCAGCGGACTGCCCGCCGCCGCAGCACCCCGCGCGATGCGCCGTGCGAGCGCGCCCGTGTAGAACTCGGGCGCGCCCCCCTCCGCGATCGCGCTCAGCGTGGCCGCGAGCGCGGTCTGCACGAAGCGCTCCCCCGCCACACGATCGGGGTGGAAGCACGGCCAGAAGGTGCGGCGGATCTCCTCCGCCGCCTCCGCCGCGAAGAGCGCGGTGGCCGCCGCCGTGATGCGCCGGTGGCTTGGTGAAGCCGCGATGCCCTCCCGCGCGTGGACGACGGCGCGCTCCAGCAGCGCCGGCCATGCGATGGCCGAGCCCATGGTGGCGCGGCTGTACTCGTGCGCGGCCCACCATCCGGAGACAGCGCCGGGGACGGTGAGGGCGGCGGCGCCGCCGCGCGTGGGCATGGCGGTGCCGTATCGCGCGCGATAAGCGTGCGCGTCGACGCCGGCGGCGGCGCGGCCGGCGCCGTTGAGCGCGCGCAGCGTGCCGCTTGCTCCGTCGTAGATGAGCCAGAAGTTGTCGCCACCGACGCCGTTCATGTGCGGATAGACGACGGCGATGGTGGCGGCGGCGGCGATGGCGGCGTCCACGGCGTTGCCGCCCGCGTCGAGGATCGCGAGGCCGGCTTCGGAGGCGAGCGTGTGCGGTGAGGCCACGAGGCCGGCGCGGGCGCGGACCTCGGGCCAGCGGGTGGGAGCGCTCACGCCGCTCATGATACGCTGCACCGGTCATGCAGCCCGCGACCGTGGAGATGACGGTGCCCTTCGTCGTCGAGACCCTGGCCCGCACGCGGATGGTCTGGGTTCGCGAGGGCAGCGACAGCATGGCGCCCCTCGTGCGCGCGGGCGATCGGCTGCGCCTCGCTCCCGCCGACCGTCTGCAGATCCGTCCGGGCTCGCTCGTCGCCTTCTGCAGTGACGCCCGCCTCGTCGTCCATCGCGTCCTCGCCTGCGGTCCCGCCGGCGTCGTGACGAAGGGGGACGCGCTTTCGCGCCGCGATGGTCCGGTGTCATGGAACGCCGTGGTCGGCCGCGTGGTCGCCGTCGCGCATCCCGTGCGCCTCGCCGAGCTCGAGAGATTTCCGTGGCCGGCGCTGGGCCGGATGCTGGCGGCGCTGTCCCGCGTGGCGGAAGCGGTGGCG
>CAYQQT010000713.1:0-2210 GCA_964419375.1 uncultured bacterium | reverse complement strand
GCCTGTGCAGCTACGCGCTCATCGGCTTCTGGTACAAGAAGCCCTCGGCGGCCGGGGCCGCAAAGAAGGCGTTCGTCGTGAACCGCGTCGGCGACTTCGGGTTCGGCCTGGGGATCATGATGATCTGGGTCAACCTCGGGACGCTGAGCTTCCGCGAGGTCTTCGAGCGCATCGGGACGCTCGACGAGGGGACCATCACGATCATCGCCCTGCTGCTCTTCGCCGGCGCCGTCGGCAAGAGCGCCCAGTTCCCGCTTCACGTCTGGCTGCCAGACGCGATGGAGGGGCCGACGCCCGTGAGCGCCCTCATCCACGCCGCGACCATGGTGAACGCCGGGGTGTACGTGGTCGCCCGCGCGAACCCGATCTTCGCCGAGGCGCCGGTCGCCATGTGGGTCGTCGCCAGCATCGGCGTCTTCACCGCCATCTTCGCGGCCGCCATCGCCCTGACGCAGAACGACATCAAGAAGGTGCTGGCCTACTCGACGGTGAGCCAGCTGGCTTATATGTTCTTCGCGCTGGGCATCGGCGCCTGGACCGCCGCGATCTTCCACCTCGTGAGCCACGGCTTCTTCAAGGGCCTGCTGTTCATGGGGTCCGGCTCGGTGATCCACGGTGCCGGCGGCGAGCAGGACATGCGCTACTTGGGCAACCTCCGCGTGCCGATGCGGTGGACGTACATCACGATGCTCATCGGCTCCCTCGCCCTCGCCGGGATCCCGATCTTCGCGGGCTTCTTCAGCAAGGACGAGATCCTGGCCGAGGCCTTCAACCGCGGCTACCTGCTCTTCTACGTCGTCGGCGTGATCGTGGCGTTCATGACCGCCTTCTACACCTTCCGCATGATCTTCATGACGTTCTGGGGACCGTGGCGCGGGCCGCGGCAGGCATATCGCGCCATCCACGAGAGCGCCCCGACGATGGTCGCGCCGCTGCTCATCCTCGCCGTCCCGACCATCCTGGCCGGGCTGTTCCTGGGAATCCCGCCCGAGGGCGGGACGATCCACCACTGGCTCGAGGAGGTCTTCCACGATGCCGAGGAGGCCGGCATCCTGCCGGGGTCGATCCTGAGCCACGGACACCAGGAGTTCGAGCTCTTCGGCATCGGTGGGCTCCTGCTGCTGATCGGGGCCGCCGCCGGCCTTGGCGGCCTGGCGCTCGCGTACCGCTGGTACGTGAAGCGCCCGGAGTCCGCGGCGCGCTTCGTCGAGCGCGTGCCCTTCGGGCTCGGTCCGGGAATGTACCGCGCCAGCATCAACCGCTACTACGTCGATGACCTGTACGAGCTCGTGTGGGCCCGGGGAGGCGTGCTGGTCAGCAACGCGCTGTGGTGGTTCGACTCGCGCGTCATCGACGGCGCCGTCAACGGCGCCGGGTGGCTGGCCACGCGCACCGGTGGCGCGCTGCGGCGGATCCAGACGGGGCGCGTTCAGAACTACGGCCTCGGCATCGCCGCCGGCCTCGCCATCGTCGTGCTCGCGTACGCCACCGTGGTGCGCTGATGGACGGCCTGCCGATCCTGTCGCTCGTCGTGTTCACGCCGCTCATCGGCGTGCTGGCGCTGCTCCTCGTGCCGGGTGGGGCGCATCGGCTCATCCGCTGGATCGCTCTCGCCGCGGCGCTGGCGAGCCTGGGGTTCAGCCTCGCGCTGCTGGGCTACAACCCCGAGGGCGCCGAGTTCCAGTTCCGCGAGGATCTCCCATGGATCTCCGCCTTCGGCATCCGCTACACGCTCGGCGTCGATGGCATCTCGGCCGTGCTCGTGCTGCTCACCACGCTGCTCAGCGTGGTCGCCATCTTCTACTCCTGGGGCCCGATCCGGATGCGGGTCAAGGAGTACTACGCCGCGATGCTGCTCCTCATGACCGGCATGCTGGGCGTGTTCGTCGCGCTCGACCTGTTCCTGTTCTACGTCTTCTGGGAGATCAGCCTCTTCCCGATGTACATGATCATCGGGATCTGGGGCGGGCCGCGACGCGTGTACGCCACCATCAAGTTCGTCATCTACACCCTCGCCGGCTCGCTGCTCATGCTGGTCGCCATCCTGGCAGTGGCCATCGCCCACGCGGCCACCGGCGACGACTTCACGTTCAGCTACGAGGCGCTGCGCGGCTTCGGCTACGCCGATTCGCTCCAGGCGCTGGCCTTCATCGCGTTCTTCCTGGCCTTTGCCATCAAGGTGCCGATGTGGCCGTTCCACACCTGGCTGC
>CAYQQT010000712.1:0-2211 GCA_964419375.1 uncultured bacterium | reverse complement strand
CCGCACGCTGGGCGCCCTCGCCGCCGCCGTGCCGGCGCGCGCGGCCGACCAGCTCGCGCGCCTGCCTACGGACCGCGTCTTCACCATCAAGGGCTTCGGCACCGTGGTGACGGGCACGCTGATGGCGGGCGCCCTCGCGGTGGACGACCGCGTGGAGGTCTTTCCGCGGGGCGTGCAGGCCAAGATCCGCGGCCTGCAGACGCACGGCCAGCCGGTGGCGCGCGCCCTCGCGGGGCAGCGCACGGCGGTGAACCTCCAGGGCCTGGAGCGGGCGGCGGTGGATCGCGGGGACGTCATCGGGATGGCGGGCAGCCTCGTGTCGTCGTTGATGGTGGACGGCACCCTGGAGCTGCTGAAGGACGCGCCGCGTCCGATCAAGTCGCGCGACCGCGTGCGCTTCCATACGGGCACGAGCGAGATCATGGCCCGTGTCCTCGTCCTCGATCGCGCGGAGCTGGAGCCGGGCGGGCGCGCGCTCGCCCGCTTCCGTCTGGAGGCGCCGCTGGTGGCGCTGCCCGGCGACCGCTTCGTCGTCCGCTCGTATTCGCCGGTGGTGACGATCGGCGGCGGCACGCTGCTCGACATCGATCCGCCGCGCTTCAAGCGCAAGACGCCCGCGCTCGTCGCCCATCTCACGCTGCTCCAGGACGGCAGCGCGGACGAGGTCCTCGAAGAGCACGTGCGCCACGCGGGCGCGGCGGGTGTGAGAACGGCGGCCCTGAGCGCGCGCGTGCCCTTCGGCCCCGCGCGCGTGCGCGCGCTGCTGCAGCAATTGCAGGCGGCGGGCCGCGTGGTGGCCGTGGACCGCGACTGGTTCCTGCACACCGAGGGCCTCGCGCGCCTGCGCGAGGTGACGGTGGCCGCCCTGGAGCAATTCCACCGCGCGCACCCGCTGCGTCCAGGGATGTCGCGCGAGGAGCTCCGCGGACGCGCGGGCGCGCCCGACGACCGCGTGTTCGCCTACCTGCTGGGCGCGCTCGAGACGGAAGGCGTGAGCAGGGCCGAGCGCGACAAGGTGCGCCTGGCGGCGCACGAGGTGCGCCTGTCGCCGGAGCAGCAGCGCATCGTGGGCCGCGTGGAAGAGGAGTTCCGCTCGGCCGTGGCCGCGCCCCCGAGCCCCGAGGAAGCGCTCGGCCGTGCCGGCGTCGCCGGCGACGAGGAGCACGAGCTCTTCCAGGTGCTGCTGCAGGCGGGCACGCTCGTGCGCGTGAAGGAGTCGCTCTTCTTCCACGCGGCGGCGCTGGAGGATATCCAGACCCGGCTCGTCGCCATGCTGCACGAGCGCAAGGAGATCGGCCCCGGTGACATCAAGGATCTCCTCGGCATCTCCCGGAAGTACGCGATTCCGCTGCTCGAGTTCTTCGACGGCAGGCGCGTGACGACGCGGGTGGGCGAGCGGAGGGTCTTGCGCGGGGGGTAGGCGAGGGGCTAAGGTGAAGGCGTCTGAAAGGAGCACCACATGTTTGGCCTGGGCTATCAGGAACTGTTGATCATCCTCGTGATCGTGCTCGTGCTCTTTGGCGCCAAGCGGCTGCCGGAGTTGGCCCGATCGCTGGGCTCGAGCGTCAAGGAGTTCAAGAAGGGCGTGGACGAAGTGAAGGTCGAGGACACCACCGCCACCGCCGTACGTAAGGAAAAGGAAGAGGAGAAGAAGGCGTAGCGTCCGTCGTCGGGGTCGACGTCGGAGGCACCCGCATCCGTGCGGGCGCGGTAACGATCGACGGGCAGCTCTCCTCGCAGACCGAACATCTCACCGAAGCGCGTCGCGGTCCTGACGCGGTGCTTGCCACCATCGAGCAGGCCGTGGCTGCCGCCGGCTCCGCCGGCATCGCGCGCATCGGCGTCGCGTGCGCAGGCCAGATCGATCCCGAGCGCGGCGCCATCGTCTACGCCCCCAACCTCGGCTGGCGCGACGTGCCGTTGCGCGACAGGCTCGCCGCCACCTTCGGAGTTCCCGTCGTCGTGGACAACGACGTGCGCGCGGCCGCCTGGGGCGAATTCCGCTACGGCGCGCACGGGGTGCGCTCGCTGCTCGCGGTCTTCGTGGGCACCGGCGTCGGCTCCGGCGCCGTCCTCGATGGTCAGCTCTGGCGCGGCGCCGGCAACAGCGCGGGCGAGCTCGGCCACACCCAGGTCGTGCCCGACGGCCTGCCGTGCCCGTGCGGCGCGCGCGGGTGCGTGGAGCAGTACGCCTCCGGCAGCGGCTTTCAG
>CAYQQT010000711.1:0-2212 GCA_964419375.1 uncultured bacterium | reverse complement strand
GATGGTCCGCGCGGCGCTGGTCCAGTTCAGCGGTCACGAGTCCAAGGAGATCAACATCCAGAAGGCGGAGGACCTCGCGCGGCAGGCGGCGGGCAACGGCGCCAAGATCATCTGCCTCCCCGAGCTCTCCACCACCCTCTACTTCTGCTTCGAGCGCGACAAGAAATGGTTCGAGACCGCCGAGCCGATCCCCGGCCCTGCGGTGAACCGCCTCGCCAAGGTCGCCAAGGAGACGGGCACGGTCATCGTCTACCCGCTCTACGAGAACGACAACGGCACGCTCTACAACACGGCCGCGGTGCTGGGCCCGGACGGCAACTTGATCGGTAAGTACCGCAAGATGTCCATTCCCCAGATCCTGCGCACGGTGAAGCCGGGCGAGACGCCGGCCGACGAGCGCTTCTATTTCGCGCCGGGCAACCTGGGCTTTCCGGTCTTCGACACGCCCTTCGGCGTCAAGATCGGGATCCTCATCTGCTACGACCGCCACTTCCCCGAGGCGGCGCGCATCCTCGGCCTCAAGGGCGCGCACCTGATGCTCGTGCCGACGGCGACCTACCGCGACTGGATCCGCGAGGTCTGGGAGATCGAGCTGCGCGGGCATGCCATCGCCAACATGTTCTACGTGGGCGGCGTCAACAAGGTCGGCCAGGACGTGGGCGGCCCCGCCGATCGCCACTACTTCGGCACCGCGCTCTTCATCGATCCGAAGGGCAACGTCATGGGCCGGGCGGGCGACAAGCAGGACGAGATCCTCTACGCCGACATCGACCCCAAGGCGTGCGACGACACGCGCGACCTCTGGGGCTTCTTCAAGTTCCGGCGCCCCGACGCCTACGGCGAGATCCTGAAAGACAAAGTCTGACCCCGTGACGGCCGACCTGTTCGTCAAGGGCGCGCGGGTCGTGAAGCCCGACGCAATCGTGGAGTGTGGCCTGGCGATCCGCGACGGCGTGATCGCCGCCGCGCTGGCGCCGGGCGAGACGGTGGACGCGCGGCGAACGATCGACGCCGGCGGGCGCTACGTCCTGCCCGGGCTCCTCGACACGCACCTGCACCTCGGCACCGCGGCGCAGTCGTTCGCGGGGGACTGCGCCAGCGAGAGCCGCCACGCGGTCACCGGCGGCGTGACCACGCTCCTGCCCTTCGTCATCACCCGAGGCTCGTATGTCGAGGCGCTGCCGGAGATGCAGACGGCCGTCGGCGCGGAGAGCCTCGTGGACATGGTGTTCCACGCGATCATCATCCGCTCTGCGCAGATCGAGGAGATCCCGCGCATGGCCCACGAGTTCGGCGTGCGCTCGTTCAAGACGTTCATGGCCTACAAGGGGCGCGAGATCTCGCCGAGCGGCATCCAGGGCATGGGCGACGACCAGATCTTCTCCGTCTTCCGGGAGGTGGCGAAAATCCCGGGCGGCATCGCCATCGTCCACTGCGAGAACATGGAGGTGATCGATCTGCACCAGCAGCCGTTCATCGCCGCCAACCGCCAGGACACCGCGGCGTGGTCGGACGCGCGCCCGGTCTTCGGCGAGCTGGAGGCGATCCGCCGCATGATCGCCTTCGCCGAAGCGGTGGGCATCGAGCTGCTGATCCCGCACATGGGCGTCGGCCTCGGCTCCGAGTTCCTCCGCCAGAAGGCGTGGGGCCGCGGGCGCGTGGCCACCGAGACGTGCCCGCACTACCTGCTCTTCGACAAGGACACGGACCGCGGCGTCCTGGGCAAGGTGAACCCGCCGCTCCGGAGCGTCGAGCACGTGGAGGCGCTCTGGCAACGGCTCCTCGACGGCACGGTCGACGTCCTGGGCTCCGACCACTGCCCGTTCACGAAGGCGGTCAAGGGCACCGACCTCTGGTCGGCGCGCGCCGGCATCCCGGCCGGCAGCGCGATGATCCTGCCCGTGCTCCTCACGGAGGGCGTGCGGCGCGGCCGGCTCACGATCCAGCGCGTGGTCGAGCTGACCTCCGCCAACGCCGCGCGGCTCTTCGGGCTCTACCCGAGGAAGGGCGCGCTCGAGGTCGGCTCGGACGCCGACCTCGTCATCGTGGACCTCGACCGCGAGGTGAAGGTGGATCTGCGGACGCTCAACTCCGTCGTCGATTTCAGCCCCTACGAGGGCTGGGTCGCGCGCGGCTGGGCCGACACGACGATCGCCGGCGGGCAGGTCGTCTACGAGAAGGGCGAGGTCGTCGCCGAGCGTCCCCGCGGCCG
>CAYQQT010000710.1:0-2212 GCA_964419375.1 uncultured bacterium | reverse complement strand
GTCCCCGACGCGCTGATCGACGCCGTCGCCATCGCCGGCACCGCCGAGCAGTGCCGGGAGCGCCTCGACCGTTACCGCGAGGCGGGCTTGCGTCTGCCGATCGTCAGCCCGCGCGTGACGGGCCGCGACGCGCGACGGGCCGCCATGGACGTCATCCACGCCTGCGCGCCGGCGTCATGACCGGGCCGCCTTCCTTTTCATCCATGAGGGGGACCACACGGAGTTCGCGGCGAAACCGTTTACCAAGAACGGGCCACAGTGAGCGCTGCAAAGACGGCCCTCTCGTTTTCCGGCGGCCTGCTCACGCTGCGCGGCGACGACGGCGTCGCAGTCTACGACGCCTCGGTCTCAGAGTGGGCGGCCGACCCCGCAATGCCCATGGAGCGCGACTGACCCGCCGCTCCGCTGACCGTGTCGAGGAACTCGCGGACGTACCGGTTGAACGCCTCGGGCTCTTCCAGATTCAGCGTGTGGCCGGTGGCGGGCAGGATCTTCAGGGTGGCCCCGGGAATCGTCGCGGCGAGGAAGCGGCTGGCGTCGATGGCCGGGGCGTCCTCCTCGCCGACGATCACCAGCGTGGGGACGGGCAGGCCCTCGAGGCCGTCCTTGAGCTCGTACATCGTGGGCCGGCGCAGCTGCACGCCGCGCAGAGTGTGCGCCAGCCCGAGTCCGGACAGGCCCACGAAGTCGTCGTGGAACTTCTGCCACATCGCGGGATTCTTCTTCAGGAGCTGGATGCGCGTCGGCCCGCACAGGTAGCTTTTGGCCACCTCGCGTGGCCCCTCGCGCTCGAAGCGATCGGCGAGGGCGCCGAACTCCCGCACGAACTCCTCCCGGTCGCCCGAGCCCGTCCCCGTGCCGGCGAGGATCAGCGCCCGCACGCGCGCGGGGTAGCGCAGGGCGAAGTTGAGCGCGATGCTGCCGCCCATCGAGAATCCGCCCACGATGGCCCGCTCGATCCCCAGATGGTCGAGGAGCCCGCGGAGATCCGCGACGGAGTGCTCCTGCGAGTAGCTGGACAGGTCCGGGGGCACGCTCGAGGGCGGGTAGCCGCGCGAGTTGTAGATGATGAGCCGGTGCGTCCGGCCCAACTCGAGCTGTGGGTCCCAGCTGCGCAGGCATCCGGAGAACTCGTGCGAGAGCACCAGCGGCGGCCCCTGGCCGTGGATCTCGTACGCCAGCTCGACGCCGTTGACCCTCGCGATCATTGCTTGCCGCCGCCCGCGTAGAGCTGCCGGGCGAGGATGGGCTTCATCTGCCCGCCGTCCACGTTGATCGCCTCGCCGTTCACGAAGCTCGCGCGGTCGGAGGCGAGGAACAGGACGCAGTTCGTGACCTCGCGCGGCGTGGCGATACGCTTGAGGTTCAGCGGAATGCTGTCGACGTGGGCGTTGACGACGGCGTCCACGCTGACGCCCTTGCCCTTGGCCAGGTGCTCGAAGAGGCCCCGCATGAGCGTCGTCTCCACCGGGCCGGGACTCACGGCGTTGATGTAGATGCCTTCCGGCCCATACTGCTCGGCGAGCGTCTTCGTGAAGATGAGTTCCGCCGCGCAGCAGATGGCGGGGACGATCTCCCAGTAGGCGCACTTCACGCCGTCGTTGCCCACGACGTTGACGATGCGGCCGCCGCCCTGCGTGCGCATGACGGGGATCGCCGCCCGGGTGCAGCGGATGAGGCCCATCAGCTTGAGGTCGATGCCGCGGTCCCAGTCGTCGTCGCTGAGGGTCTCCACCGTGCCGCCGGGGGCGACGCCCGCGCTGTTCACCAGCACGTCCAGGCGCCCGAAGCGCTTGACCACCTCCGCCACCAGCCGCTCAGGCTCGCTGCGCTTGCTGAGGTCCACGGGGAACCCGACCACGGTGGCCTTCGTGGCCGCGCCGATCTCGCTCGCGCGTGTGTCGAGATCCGCCTTGGTGCGGGCACAGATGGCGACCTGCGAGCCTTCCTCCGCGAAGCCGAGAGCGATGTCCGCGCCGATGCCGCGCGTGGCGCCCGTGATCAACACGACCTTGCCCTTGAGATTCAGATCCATGTCGCCTTCCTTTCGTGTGGTTGCTCGCTACGGAGGCGCCGCTCACACCACCCGCTGCCCCTCGGCCACGACGTGACCGTTGACCGTCATCAGCTGCCCGTCCACCGACACCGAGCAGTGCCGCATCGGGATATCGAGATGGCAGAGCGTGGCCCGCGTGCCGCCCGCATCGGTGTT
>CAYQQT010000709.1:0-2215 GCA_964419375.1 uncultured bacterium | reverse complement strand
CGCCTCACTCCTCTCTTCGTCGGCGCCTAGCATCTGCACCGTTTTGAGCGCCCTGAGCGGTTTTCAGCAGTCCTAGCGGGCGGTGGGCGCGACGGCGACGGCGACGGCGCCGGAGGCGAGCGCAGCCGACGGAAGACGGCCGGGCAGCAGCGCCACGAAGAGGGTCGTGAAGGAGGAGATGACCGCCATCACGATCAGGAGCGTGCTGAAGCCGGCCGCTTTCACGGTGGGGCCCAGCATGTAGACGGCGAGGGAGCTCACGCCGAAGGAGACGGCGAGGCGGATGCCCGCCACGCGCGAGCGCATGCGGTCGTCGACGTACTGCACGATCATGGCATCGACGAACGGGATGGCCCCGAACACGAAGATCATGGACCCGAGCACGGTCGCGTAGAGCGCCCACCCGGAGGCAGGCGCCGCAAGCAGGAACAACGGGACCTGCGAGGCCACGATGGGCAGGTACACCCACTTGAGCGGGTAGCGATCGATCAGCTTGCCGACGACGAGCTGGGCGAAGGACGCGATGGTGTAGACGGCCGCCAGCAGCATGCCGAGGGTCGCGGGATCGTCGATCACGCCCCGGAACCGTTCGGTGAGCAGCAGCCCATTGCCGTTCGTCGTGAAGTTGAAGATGAGGCTGCTGGAGATGGCCGCGAGGGTCATCACCAGCAGCACGCGCGCCATCAGGGCGGGCGGCAGGTCGACCGACTTCTTCGGCCGCTTGGCGGGCGCCATGTCCTCACGCGGCGCCAGCCACAGAAAGAGGACGCCGCAGAGCATCGCGATGCCGGCGGGGACGACGAACGCCGCGCGCCAGCCCGCGTGCTTGACGAGGAAGCCCGTCAGCACGGCGGCGACCGCGATGCCGAGATTGCCGAAGAGCCCGTTGACGCCGATCGTGAAGCCGGGATTCCTCGCGTGCTGCACGAGCATCGGGATGCCGACCGGGTGGTAGATGGAGCAGAACACGCCCATGAGCGTGAGCGTGGCGGCCAGCATCCACACCCCCGAGCTGAAGGCGATCAGCAGCCCGCAGGCGCCCAGGCCGAAGAAGAACACGACCATCATCGCGCGGCGGCCCCAGAGATCGCCGAGCCGGCCCGCCGGCAGCGAGCCGAGGCCGAACATGACGAAGGCGCCCACCGTGTACGGCATCAGGTCCTGCCACACCATGCCCCACTCGGCGGCGATGGCGGAGACGGCAGTGGCGAAGACGAGCAGGAAGAGGTGGTCGAGGGCGTGGCCGGCGTTGAGGAGGAGCGCGGTCGGGCTTGACTTGCGCATGGCGGGATTCTACACGACCCAGCGTGTATCATCGTTTCGCAATGCGCATCGAGATCATCTGCACGGGCGACGAGGTCCTCACCGGCAAGATCATCAACACCAACTTCGCCTACATGAGCCAGAAGCTGGAAGACGTCGGGCTCTCCGTGCGCTGGGAGACGACAGTGGGCGACGACCGCGAGAGCCTGCTGCAGGCGTTTCGGCTGGCGGGCGGGCGCGCCGACGCCGTCATCGTCAACGGTGGCCTCGGCCCCACCATCGACGACCTGTCGCAGGAAGTCGCGGCCCACGCGGCCGGCGTCGAGCTGGTGCTGAGCGAGCCATGGTTGGCGCGGATGGAGGAGTTCTTCAGCCGGCGCAGCCGGGTGATGCCGCCCAACAACCGCAAGCAGGCGATGCTGCCCGCGGGCGCGGAGCTCATCGACAACCCCATCGGCACCGCGTGCGGCTTCGCGGTCGACATCGGCAAGGCGCGCTTCTTCTTCACGCCGGGCGTCCCGCGCGAGCTACGCCGCATGCTCGAGGAGCAGGTGATCCCGCGCCTGCTCGCGCGCAGCGGGCTGCAGGCGACCATCCATCTGAAGCGCTTCCATTCCTACGGCCTCGGCGAGTCGCACGTGGACAGCCTGCTCGCGGGCGTCGATGAGCTCGTGCCCGACGGCAGCGTGAAGCTCGGCTTCCGCGCCCACTATCCGCAGCTCGAGACCAAGCTGACCGTGCGCGGCACCGACATGGACGACGTGCGCCGCAAGCTGGCGCCGGTGGTGGAGGAAGTGCGCAAGCGCCTGGGCAACTTCATCTTCGCCGAGGACGATCAGACGCTGGAGGGCGTCGTCCTCGCCGCGCTCGCGAGCCGCGAGGCCACGCTGTCGATCGTCGAGACGTTCACGAGCGGCCAGGTGGCGGCACGGTTCGCGCACCTGCCGGGCGC
>CAYQQT010000708.1:0-2221 GCA_964419375.1 uncultured bacterium | reverse complement strand
CCCGCCCCCGCCAAACGCCGCCGGCGCTCACCGGCGGTAAGTGAGGTCAGCGGCCGTCAGGATCGCCGTAGTGGCGGACGAGGTATTTCACGAGGGCGTCGCGTTCTTCGGGTGAGAGCGGCATGCCGTAGGTCACCATGCGGTCGACGATGGCGCCCCAGCCGATCGGTCCCTGGCGCTGCTGCACCGCGATCTCGACGCTGTGGCAGATGACACAGCGGCTGACCACGAGCACCCATCCTTCGGTCTGCGGAATCGGCTGCTGCGCGATGGCCGCACGCCCGAGGGCGCCGGCGGCCACCGCCCCGGCCAAGACGGCCAGGGCGGCGGCGAACCGAATACTACGCAACGTCGACTTTGATCGTGTGGATGACGTTCCAGCGGTAGCCGAGCGGGTTGAAGGCGCGGGTGGGGGGCTGGATGCGGCCGAGGCTGTCGGTGGCGCGCGCCATCACCGTGTGGCTGCCCGGGGTGGCGTCCCAGTCGAACTCCCATTTGCGCCACGAGTAGCGGTCCCACTTGCCGACGAACTGCCCGGGCTTCCACGTCTGGCCGCCGTTGGTGGAGATGTCGATCCCGTTCAGCTCGCCCTCCCCCGCCCACGCCCAGCCCCACACGGTGACGCGGTTGGCGGCGAGCCGAGCGCCGTCGGCGGGGCCCACGATGACCGATTTCACTTCCAGCGACTGCAGCGAGTAGGTGTCCTTCTCGTCCTCCGCGCGCGGCACACGGTAGCTGCGCTTCATGAAAGCGCCGTCGAACTCCTCGGGCAGCACCATGATCCGCTCCACCCACTTCACGGAGGCGGAGCCGACGAAGCCCGGCGAGATGATGCGGGCGGGACCGCCGTGCAGGTGCGGGATCGGCTTGTCGGCCATCTCGAGCGCGATCATCGAGTGCGGCTCGCGCGCTTTCCAGATGGGCACGCTACGAATGAAGTCGGGCGCCTGCGGCGTGGGCGCCTTGTCGGCGCCGTCAAAGGCGACGTGCAGCCCCGTGGGGCGCACCTTGGCCATCGCGAGCACGTCCGCCAGGCGCACACCTTTCCACTTGGCGTTGCCGACGGCGCCGTACTCCCACTGGATGCCGGAGGCGCGCGGCTTGTGGAACGAGCGTCCGTTGCCCGCGCACTCCAGCGTGACGTCCTGCGTGAACATCGGCATCTTGCGCAGGTCGTCCAGGCGCAGGACGAGCGGCTGCTCCACCTCGCCTTCCACCTTGAGCACCCACTGCGCCGGGTCCACGGTGGGCACCTCGTAGTTGTTCCGCACGAAGAAGACCTCGTGGGGCGTGTGGTACGAGGTCAGATCGGACAGCCGCGCCTCGAGGTTAATGGGCCGGGGGCTGCGCACGATGAGCCGCTCTTTGCCGGGAATGGGGACAGGCGGCGTTTGCGCGCCGGCCGCGCGCGCGCCCAGCCCTGCGGTCACGGCGACAGCCCCGGTGGCGATGAGAAAGCCGCGACGGCTCACGGACCCGACCTGGTGGTCACGCATGGGAGGGCTCCTTTGCACGAAATATACAACGGCGCCCGATTTGTTCCACCCTTTCGGCGTCGCTGCCGCGTATACCTGGTCGATCATGGCTCTCGACGAACGGGCGTTCGCGCAGCTGGCCGAGGACTACGCCGGCCGCCTCTACGCGGTGGCCTACCGCATGCTCGGTCACCGCGCCGACGCCGAGGACGCGGTACAACGGGCGCTCATGAAGTGCTTCGCGGGACGCGCGTCCTACTCCCCCCGGTGGGCGGTGTCGACGTGGCTCTACCGCGCGCTGTCGAACGTGTGCATCGACGAGCTCCGGCGCCGGCGCGTGCGCGTGGAGCCCGACGCCCGGCCCGAGGCCCGCGCCCACCGCGATCCCGCGGCGGACGTCGACCTCGGCCGCGCGCTGCAGACGGTGCCGCGCGAGGCCCGGCTGCTGCTCGCGCTGCACTACGTCGATGGGCTGTCCTATCAGGAGCTGGCCGCCATCCGCGGCATCTCGGTGAACACGGTCAAGAGTCAGCTCGCGCGCGGCAAGGCCATTCTCAAGCGCGAGCTGAAGAAGGGGATCGACGATGGATCGGATTGACGCCTCGCTCCGGGAGTTCTTCGCGGCTCCCGCGCCGCACGGCCTTGCCCGCCGCCTGCGGGCGGGCTTGCGGAAACCGCCCGTCGATCTGGGGCCGCTCGCGTCGCAATTCCGCTTCGACACCACCGACCGCGGCGTGTGCCGGCTC
>CAYQQT010000707.1:0-2232 GCA_964419375.1 uncultured bacterium | reverse complement strand
CGCGCCTCGTGATCCCCGTAGGGGGAAGCGCCCTGCGCGTTTTTCAGCAGCCTGCGAGGCTAGCAGCGTGCGCAGGGCGTGCAACTCCTTCCGCCGCGCTTTGCCCGGCTTCGGAGAGCTGAGCTCGAGCCCCTGCAGTGTCTCGAGGATCACCCGCGCCACGATGAGCCGCGCGGTCTTCTTGTCGTCCGCCGGCACCACGTACCAGGGCGCAGTGGCGGTGCTCGTGGCGCCCAGGCACGCCTCGTAGGCCCGCATGTACTGCTTCCACAGCTTGCGCTCTTCGATGTCGCCCGCCGTGAGCTTCCAGCTCTGCTCGGGCTCGTCGGCGCGCTCCAGGAAGCGCTGCCGCTGCTCGTCCTCGGAGAGATGGAGGAAGAACTTGACGATGCGGGTGCCGTTGCGATGGAGATGGCTCTCCGACTCCACGATGGACTGGTAGCGCCCCTGCCAGACCGATCGCGCGCCGGCGTCCGGCAGGCGCTGGGCGTCGAGCAGCTCGGGATGCACGCGGACGATGAGCACGTCCTCGTAGTAGGAGCGATTGAAGATGCCGATGCGCCCGCGCTCCGGCAGGCGGAGCGTCGTACGCCACAGAAACTCGTGCTTGAGCTCCTCGGCGCTCGGCTGCTTGAAGCTGTACACGTGGCAGCCCTGCGGATCGATGCCGGACATCACGTGCCGGATGACACCGTCCTTGCCGGCGGCGTCCATGCCCTGGAAGATGAGCAGCAGGGCGTAGCGGCCGGACACGTAGAGGAGCCGCTGCTGCTCGCTGAGCTCGTCGATGTCGTCGGCGAGCCGCTGCTTGTACTGCTTCTTCGATTCGTAGGGGGGCGTGACGCGGGTGAGCCACCGGGTGAGGTCGACCGTGTGGCCGGCGCGAACGCGGAAGTCGTTGGTCTTTATCTGTCGCCCGCGAGAGCCCGGCTGAAGCCGATGAGATCGTCGAGCTTGGCGCGCGCGGCGTGCGTGTCGATGGAGTGGGCGGCGAGCGTGACGCCGTCTTTGAGGTCGCGCCCCTTGCCGCCCGCCACCAGCGCCGCCGCCGCGTTCATGAGCACGATGTCACGGCGCGGCCCCCGCTCGCCGTCGAGGAGGTTACGGATGATCTGCGCGTTCTGCTCGCGATCGCCGCCCCGCAGATCCTCGATGGAGGCGCGCGGCATGCCGAAGTCCTCCGGACACACGGTGAAGGTCTTCACCATCCCCTCGCGCACCTCCGACACGCGGCTGTCGCCCGTGTTGGAGATCTCGTCCAGGCTGTCGGCGCCGTGCACGACGAACGCGCGCACGGTGCCCAGCTCGGCGAGCACGCGCGCGAGCGGCTCCGTGAGCGGGGCCGCGTAGACGCCGATCACCTGCGCATTGGCTGAGGCAGGATTGGTGAGCGGGCCGAGCATGTTGAAGACGGTGCGGATGCCCATCTCCCGCCGGGCCGGCATCACGTGCTTCATGGCCGTGTGCAGCAGCGGCGCGTACAAAAAGCCGATGCCGACCTCGTCCACGCACCGGCCCACCTGCGGCGGCGTAAGCTCGAGGCTGATGCCGAGCGTCTCCACCACGTCCGCCGAGCCGCACATGGAGGACACCGAGCGGTTGCCGTGCTTGGCCACGCGCAGTCCCGCGCCCGCCACCACGAAGGCGGTGGCGGTGGAGACGTTGAAGGTGCCGGTGGCGTCGCCGCCGGTGCCGCAGGTGTCGATCAGCATCTCGCGGTCGGTACCGGTGAGGGCCGCCACTTCCTCACCGCGCGTGCGGATCTTCGCCGCCTTCTGGCGCATGACCTGCGCGAAGCCGATCAGCTCCTCCACCGTCTCGCCCTTCATGCGCAGGGCGGTGAGGAAGGCGGCGATCTGCGCGCTGGTGGCGCCGCCCGACATGATGGCCTCCATGGCGGCCGCCGCCTCGATGCGCGTGAGGTCGCGGCGGTCCACGAGGGCGCGGACGGCTTCCGTGATGATCGGGCTCGTCATGGCACTCGATCTTAGGTAAGGTGTGCCCGCGTAGCAAGCCCAAGGAGGTTGTCCATGCGCGGCATCGTCTTCCTCGGCAATCGCAAGCTCGAGATCCGTGACTTCCCCGATCCCAAGC
This sequence comes from uncultured bacterium, assembly GCA_964419375.1. Classification (GTDB taxonomy): domain Bacteria; phylum Methylomirabilota; class Methylomirabilia; order Rokubacteriales; family CSP1-6; genus JBBDXO01. The sequence goes on along the minus strand of CAYQQT010000707.1, from coordinate 138 downwards.
CCGGCCCCGGCGACGTCGTCCTCGCCATCAAGGCCTCGGGCATGTGCGGCAGCGACCTGCACCCCTATCGCGCCGCCGGCAACGCCGCCGCCGCGCTCGGCCTCGGCGCCGGCGGCCCGGTGATCGCCGGCCACGAGC
>CAYQQT010000706.1:0-2238 GCA_964419375.1 uncultured bacterium | reverse complement strand
GGGGGGATCGAGGAGCGCCCCGGCTTTGCCGGGGCGCTGCCGAGCGTGGGGGGATTGGGGGGCCCTTCGAGGCCCCTCATGTCGGTTGACCCGCCGGTGGACGCCGGCGGGTCGCTCTCAGCGCGACGGGGCCGTGCTCTCGCTCAGGAAGCGCTCGAAGGGTCCGGAGATCCGCAGCACCTCGTTGACGGGCCACGCGCCGCGGCGGATGGCGACAAGGAAGAGGCTGCCCGCGATGCCCGCGCGCCGGGTGTCCGGTGTGACGGGCGCGAAGGCCAGGGCGCGCGGGGCGTCGCCGTCGGTGAAGCGCGCGAAAGGCAGGGATCGCCCGTCCGCCGTGAGCGCGAAGATCTCGGAGGCCTGGCGGTCCGCCACGAAGAGGTGTCCCGTGGGCGCCAGGCCCATCCCCGCCGCCACCGGGCCGTTGCGTACGAGCGTGGGTGCGCTGTTGCCGACGCGGCGCCAGATCTCTCCGGGGCCGCGCTGCCAGGGGGCCTCCGCGGTTCCGTCGGCCGCGACCCACAGCGCGCCGTCGGCGCCGATGGCAAGCAGGCGCGGGCGCTTCACCGAGACGTGGCTGGCATCGACAATGGCGCCGCGCGCATCGAGCTTGAGCACTCGATCCTGTGCGCGGTCGGCGACGTAGATGTTGCCCGCGGCGTCGGCGGCGGCGCCCTCCGGCTGCACGAGCACCGGGGCGACGCTCCGCGTGGGCGGCGTGCCGCCCGCGAACAGCTCGGCGTGGCCGTTGACCATCACGTAGAGGACGCCGACCTTCCGATCCCGATCGAACGTCGTGACCAGCAGCTCCCCGTCGCCGCGAAGCCCCGCCACCTGCGCGCTCGGCAGCGGTGGTCCGTAGAGAAAGCGGGGAGCGGTCTCCTTCGTCACCCGCGCTCCACCCGGCGGAAAGCGGAAGACGGGCCACAGGTCGTCGATCTCGCCTCCGGAGTAGCGCCGGCCGGTCCGCGCCAGGTACAGCGTGCCGGTGCGATCGACGGCGAGCGTCGAGGAGGACGGCACGCCGTGGGCTGCCCGCCCGTCGGCCGTGTCGAAGCCGTCTCCGGTGACGTAGACCTCCACGGCGAAGCCCGGCGGCAGGAGGATCTCGGCGATGGCCGCCGCCGGCGTCACGAGCAGCACAAGGAGCACGAGCGCGATTGCCATGCGCGATAGGATAGCACCCATGAAAATCACCACGATCGACGCCTTCACCCTGCGCATTCCGACCACGAAGCCCATCGCGCTCGACTTTCCCGAGCACCGCCTCGTGGTCGCGCGCGTCCACACCGACGCGGGGCTCGACGGCCTCGGCTACGCGCTGGTGTTCGGCGGCGGCGGCTCCGAAGCGGTCGAGGCCTACACGAAGCGGCTGGCGACGCTGCTCGTGGGCGAGGACCCGACGATGGTGGGCCGCCTGTGGGAGAAGATGTTCCGCGCCGATCGTGGCTTCCGGCGCGTCGGCATCGCCGGCTACGCGCTCGCCGCGCTCGACATCGCGCTGTGGGACGTCACCGGCAAGGCGGCGGGACAGCCGCTGGCGCGGCTGTGGGGCGCCGTCACCGACCGCGTGGACGCCTACGGCAGCGGCGGGTGGGGCACGTACGCCGTCGATGATCTCATCGCGGAAGCGAAGCGCTACGCGGCGATGGGATGCCGCTACTACAAGATGAAGATCCACCATCCGGATCCGCGCGAGAACCGCAAGCGCGTGGAGGCCGTCCGCACGGCGCTCGGCGACGGCGTGCGGATGATGGTCGACGTCAACCAGAAGCTCGACGTGCCGGGCGCCATTCGCCAGGCGCAGATGCTCGAGGACCTCGACCTCGTGTGGTACGAGGAGCCGGTGCTCGCGGACGACCTCGCCGCGTGCGCGGAGGTCGCGCGCGCCATCAAGATCCCCGTCGCCACCGGCGAGAACAACTACACGCGCTACGAGTTCCGCGAGGCCATCGAGCGTCGGGCCGCGACCTACCTGATGCCCGACGTCTGCCGCGCCAACGGTTTCACCGAGACGCTGCGCATCGGCGCCCTCGCCGCCGCCCACCAGGTGGCCGTCTCACCGCACGTCGTCCACGAGCTGTCCCTGCACGTGGCGTGCGCGATGCCCAACGCCTTCCTCGTCGAGTTCATCGACTGGACGCCGCCCGACCTCTTCGTCGGCCTGCCCAAGTGCGAGAACGGCGCCTTCCACCTCTCAGCGCGCCCCGGCCACGGCATCGCCCTCGCCCCGGGCGC
>CAYQQT010000705.1:0-2240 GCA_964419375.1 uncultured bacterium | reverse complement strand
GGGCCCGCGGCCGCCGGCGCGGGGCCGCCCGCGTTGACGGCGAAGATGCGCCGGGTGGCCGCCTCGTACACGAGCCGAAAGCCGTCGCCGCCGATACCGGACATGTGCGGGCGGACCACGCTCACGGCGGCGGCGGCGACGGCGGCATCGACGGCGTTGCCGCCTCGCTCGAGGATACGGGCGCCCGCCGCGGCTGCGAGCGGGTGGCCGGCGACGACGGCGCCACCGCGGCCGCGAATGGTGCGATAGCGCGTCATGGCGGGCATCATACAGCCACGTTGGGGTAGATTAGGGCGCGATGACCGCCGATGCGCTGCGCGCCCGGGCCGCCCGCTTCCTCGCGCTGCACCGCGGCGCTCGCATGCTCGTGTTGCCCAACGCCTGGGACGGCGGCAGCGCGCGCGTCTTCGAGCAGGCGGGCTTCACCGCCCTCGGCACCACGAGCGCGGGCATCGCCATCTCGCTCGGCTACCCCGACGGCGAGCGCATCAGCCGCGACGAGATGATCGCCGCCGTCGCGCGCATCACGCGCGTGGTCGACATCCCCGTGAGCGCCGACCTCGAGATGGGATACGGCGCCACCGCCGCCGAGGTCGCGGACACCGCGAAGGCGGCGATGGCCGCGGGCGCGGTGGGGCTCAACGTGGAGGACGGGCGCACGGACGGCCCCCGCGTGATCGAGATCGAGGAGCACACCGAGCGCGTGCGCGCCATCCGCGCCGCCGCCGACGCGGCCTCCGTCCCCTTCGTGATCAACGCGCGGGTGGACCTCTACCTGCTCGGCATCGGGGATGCGGCGTGGCGCTTCGAGGAGACGGTGCGGCGCGCCAACGCCTACCGCGAGGCGGGCGCCGATTGCGTCTTCGTCCCTCTCGTCAACGACGCGGAGACGATCGGCCGCCTCGTGCGCTCGATCCACGCCCCGCTCAACGTGCTCGCGGTGGCGGGCACGCCGCCCGTGGCCGAGCTGCAGGCGCTCGGCGTGGCGCGCGTGAGCGTCGGCTCCGGCCCCATGCGCGCCACCTTCGCCCTCACGCAGCGCATCGCACGGCGAATGAAGGACGAGGGCACCTTCACCGCGTTCACCGAAGCCACGGTGCCCCTGCGCGAGGTCAACCGCCTGTTCACGAGGTGACCGCACCCCTGCTCGCCGGCGTCACCGTCCTCGACTTCACGCGCGTGCTCGCCGGCCCCTACTGCACGCGCCTGATGGCCGATCTCGGCGCGCGCGTGCTGAAGGTGGAGCGGCCCCGCGACGGCGACGAGATGCGGCGCGGCTACCTGCAGCTCGAGCCGGGCCGCGACGATCAGTCGACGTACTTCACGCGCCTGAACGCCGGCAAGCGCTCGGTTGCCATCGACCTCACGAAGCCCCAGGCGCCCGCCGTCGTCGCCGATCTCGCCCGCCATGCCGACGTGGTGGTCGAAAACTTCGTGCCGGGCATCATGGCGCGCTTCGGCTGTGATTACCCCGCCCTCGCCGCCGTGAAGCCGGATCTCGTCTACTGCTCCATCTCCGGCTTCGGGCAGAGCGGCCCCATGCGCGGGCGGCCTGCCTTCGCCCACATCGTCAACGCGATGTCGGGCGTCATGCACCTCGAGCAGCAGGAGGCGGACGCGCCCGCCGTCGGCTATCTGCAGACGGCGGACGTGCTCGCGGGCACCCACGCCTTCGGCGTCATCCTCGCCGCCCTCCTGCGCCGCGGGCGCACCGGAGCCGGCGCCTACCTCGACGTCTCCATGCTGGAGGCGCTGGTGGCGGCCGAAGACATCAGCATGCCGAGCGTGCTCAACGGCGGCGCCGAGTATCCGGGGCCGCGGCCGGGCATGGTAGTCCACGCCGTCGGCGGCCGGTACCTCGCGCTGCAGACGGTGGGAGCGCCCGATCTCTTCCCGCGCCTGGCCGCGCTGCTGGGCCCGCCGGACATCCGCGACGACGCGCGCTTCGCCACTGCCGACGCGCGCCGCGCGCACTGGCCCGAGCTGCGCGCGCGCATTACGGGATGGCTGGACACGTTCAAGACCGTGGAGGACGCCGTCGCCGCCCTCAGCGCCGGCCGCATCCCCTGCGCGCCCGTGCTCTCCCCCGCGGAGGTGATCGCCGACCCGCACCTGCAGGCGCGCGGCGCCTTCACGGAGGTGGAGCACCCGGCGCGGGGCCGCGTGCGCATCAGCGCCGTGCCCTTCCACGTGGACGGCCGCGGGCTCGTGCCCGCGGGGCCCGCGCCCTACCGCGTGGG
>CAYQQT010000704.1:0-2254 GCA_964419375.1 uncultured bacterium | reverse complement strand
GGACGATCGCGGTGAAGATCATCGATATGCTCGGCGAGGAAGTCCTCGTCACGCTTCCCGCGCCGCCATGACGCGGTCCCGTTTTCCGCGGCTTCCTGAGTCCAAGCCCGAAGATGAGCTCTCCGGCGAGGAGATGCTCTTTGACTGGGCCGACACGGGGGAGGCGGCATCCGCGGCGCCGCCCCGACCACGACGGCCCATGCCGGCGGCCCCGCCGGCAGAGTGGAAGCAGCGGGTGAGCGCGGTGCGAGACGTCATGGCGTTGCACGCCAGCCCGGGCACGACGGCGTGGCCGGCCGGACGCGAGATCCTCTACGTCGTGGACATCCCGCGCACGATCCAGGCGCAGAGCCTGATCGTGGAGGTGGTCTACCGCGACCGGCGTTCGGACGGCACGTGGAGCAAGCCGCGATTCCCGAACATACGCCGCTACGACCTGCCCTCGCTGCCCGATGCCGCCGACCGCCGCATCCTGAGCCTCCTCGGCGCCGCCGAAGATCTCTACGGAGGCTACTACGGCAGCGATGTCGTGCGGGTCCACTCCCGGCTGCCGGCGGCGGTCCAGGACACGCTGCTCTCCCAGATGTGCCGGACCGGGCGGTGCCGGTTGCGGGTGGCGGCGGGCGACGCCGAGTTGGCGGCGCTCGAATGGGATGAAGGCGAGCCCTGGACGTTCCGCGTCGAGGTGCGCCATGACGCCGCCGCCAGGCGCTATGTCGCCACGGGGATCCTGCAGCGCGGAGAGGAGCGTATCGACGTCGGCGAGCCGTTGATGGTGCTCGCCAGCGGCCTGCTCATCGACCGGGGCCGCGTGGCGCCGCTGGACGATGGCGGGACCTTCGCGTGGCTGCTGGAGCTGCGGATGCACCGCGAGCTGCGCGTGCGGGAAGCGGAGGCGGCTTCACTCATCGAACACATGCTTCGCCTGCCGGAAGTGCCACGCCTCGACCTGCCGGAGGAGCTGCGGTTCGAGGATGTCCAGCAGACACCACGCCCGCGCCTCACGATCCACCCCGGGGCGCGGGAGTGGGGGGCTGAGCGCCTGCGGGGTCAACTGTCCTTCGACTACGCGGGACACGTGATCGGTGCGGATGAGCCGGGCCGCGGCATCTTCGATGCCGCAGCCCACCGCCTCCTCGTGCGTGACGCCCCGGCCGAACGCAACGCCATGGAGCGCCTCAGGCGACTCGGCTTCCGGGCGCGCACCTACTACCGCGCGGGGACGCCGACCGCGGCTCTCGACCTGCACGCCCGCAAGCTGCCCCGTGTCGTCCGAGAGCTTCTGGCCGCGGGGTGGCACGTCGAGGCGGACGGCAAGCTGTATCGCCATGCGGGCGCGGTCCGTATCGAGATCACCTCGGGCATCGACTGGTTTGAGCTGCACGGGCGTGCCGAGTTCGGCGAGATCTCCGCCACGCTGCCGCAGCTCCTGGCGGCGCTCAGGCGGGGCGAGCGCACGGTGCAGCTTGGCGACGGCACCTTCGGGGTGCTGCCGGAGGAGTGGCTCCAAAAGTACGGCGCCCTCGCCGATCTCGGGCACCGCGACGGCGATCACCTCCGCTTCACACGGACACAGGTCGGCGTTCTCGACGCCGTGCTCGCGACGCTGCCCGAAGCCACGTGCGACGCGGTCTTCGCACGGGCGCGCGATGAGCTGCGGCGGTTCGAGGGCGTCGAGCCCCTCGACCCGCCGACGACCTTTATCGGCCGGCTGCGCGGCTACCAGCGGGAGGGTCTCGGCTGGCTGGGCTTCCTGGAGCGATTCGGCTTCGGCGGCTGCCTCGCCGACGACATGGGCCTCGGCAAGACGGTGCAGGTCCTCGCGCTCCTCGATGCCCGGCGTGAGATGAACGCCGGCCCCTCGCTGGTGGTCGTGCCCAAATCGCTCGTCTTCAACTGGCAACAGGAGGCGGCGCGCTTCACGCCGAAGCTGCGCGTGCTCGACCACACGGGCGCCGACCGCGCCCGGGGGGGCGAGCGCTTCGGCGCTCACGACGTGGTCCTCACGACGTACGGGACACTGCGGCGCGACGCCCTCCACTTGAAGGACCTGGAGTTCGACTACGTCATCCTCGACGAGGCGCAGGCCATCAAGAACCCCGACACCGAGTCCGCCAAGACGGCGCGGCTGCTGCGGGGCCGCCATCGCCTGGCGCTGAGCGGCACGCCCGTCGAAAACCATCTCGGCGAGCTATGGAGCCTCTTCGAGTTCCTGAATCCCGGCATGCTGGGCACCGCCTCGGCGTTCGGCCTC
>CAYQQT010000703.1:0-2258 GCA_964419375.1 uncultured bacterium | reverse complement strand
GTTCGGCGTGCACGCGGGGCGGATCTCGATCGAGGACCTGGCGCGCATCGGCGCCACGAACCCGGCGCAGGTCTTCGGGCTCTCTCCCAGGAAGGGGGCGCTGATTCCCGGCGCCGACGCCGACATCGTGCTGGTCGATCCCGAGCGCGAGGTGCGTGTCGACGATCGCTTCTATCATTGTCTCTGCGAGGTGAGCGTCTACCAGGGTTGGACGTTCAAGGGAATGGCCACGACGACGATCGTGCGCGGGCGGGTCATGATGGAGGACGGCGAGACGGTCGGCAAGCCGGGCTGGGGCCGCTACGTTCCGCGCGGGCCCGCGGCGGCGGGAGGGACGGCGTGAGCGTCGAATTCGGGATCAACTTCATGCCGACGGCGCCGGCCCGCGAGGTCGTCGGATGGGCGCAGGCGGTCGAGCGCCACGGCTACGCGATCCTCGGCCTCTCGGACTCGCAGTCGATCTGTCGCGACGTGTACGTGACGCTGGGGCTGTGCGCGGCGAACACGGAGCGCATCAGGCTCGGCCCTCGCGTGATCACGCCCGTCACGCGCCACCCGGCGGTTGCCGCCTCCGCGGCGGCGACACTCGCGGAGCTGGCGCCCGGGCGCACGATGGTGGGCATCGGCAGCGGCGACAGCGCCGCGTACAACATCGGGCTCAAGGCGGTGCCGCTCGCCGAGCTGCGCGAGTACGCGCTGGCGATGCGCAGCCTCCTCACGACGGGCCGCGCCGACTACCACGGGACGACGGCGCGCTTCACGTGGTCGCGGGTTGCTGTCCCGCTCTTCCTCGCCGCCTCCGGCCCGAAGACGCTGCGCCTGGCCGGGCAGATCGCCGACGGTGTCGTCGTAAGGACCGGCATCCGGCCCGACATCATCCGCGACTCCATCGCCCAGGTCCATGCGGGCGCGCGCGAGGCGGGGCGCGATCCCGACTCGGTCGAGATGTGGTGGTGGCCGGACGCGAACATCGCGGCGAGCCGGCGGGAAGCGATCGAGGAGATCAAGATGTCGCTGGCGGCGGCGGGCAACCACCTGTCGCGCTTCACGACGGAGGGCAAGCACATCCCGCCGGAGCTGCTCGGCAAGGTCAGGACCCTCGGCCAGCGCTACGCGTTCGCCGACCATGTGCAGCCGGGCAGCGCGAACTGCCGGCTCATCGAAGAGCTGGGGCTCGTCGACTACCTCGCCGACCGCTTCGCCTTCGCCGGCACGCCCGCGGAGTGCATCAAGAAGCTCGAGCGCGCCGTCGAGGCCGGGGCGCGCCGGTTCTGGATCAGCATCCACTTCGATGACAAGCTCCGCTTCATGCGAGACTGGGCCGAGCAGGTGATGCCGGCATTTCGATGAGAACGGGGAGGGCGGCGGCAATGGTCAGGATCGCGGGGGTGCAGTTCGTCGGGAACGCCGACAAGGAGACCAACATCCGGACGGCCATCCGGATGGTGCGCGAGGCGGCGGACCGCGGCGCCCGCATCATCTGCCTGCCCGAGCTGTTCAGCACGATGTACTTCTGCGTCGAGACCCGACGCGAGTACTTCGAGTGGGCGGAGCCGATCCCCGGGCCGACGATCGACCGCATGAGCGACGTCGCGCGGGAGACGGGCACGGTCGTTATCGCCCCCATCTTCGAGCGCGCCCCGGACGGGCGTTACTTCAACACCGCCACCGTCATCGGCCCCGACGGCCACCTGATCGGGAAGTACCGGAAGTCGAGCATCCCGCTCATGGACACGGCACAGAGCGCTGAGCCGCGGGGCAACGAGAAGTTCTACTTCACGCCCGGCGACCTCGGCTTTCCGACCTTCGCGACGCCGTTCGCGCGCATCGGCATCCTCATCTGCTACGACCGCCACTTCCCCGAGGCGGCGCGCGTGCTGGGGCTCGGCGGTGCGGAGATCGTGTTCGTGCCCACCGCGACCACCGGCATGACGAGGTACCTCTGGGACCTGGAGCTCCGCGCCCACGCGGTGGCGAACGCCTACTACGTCTGCGGCGTCAACAAGGTGGGCGTGGACGTGGGCGGCTCCAAGCGCAATCACCACGGCAACAGCATGATCGTCTCACCGCGCGGCGAGATCCTCGCAGAGGCCTCGGCCACGAAGGACGACATCGCCGTGGCTGACGTGGATCTCTCAGCGCTCCCGCACCTCCGCGAGCTCTGGGGCTACTACCGCGACCGCCGCCCCGAGATGTACGGCCCGGTGGTGAACCTGCCCGCCGGCGCCGTCCACCCCGCCGGGATGCCGGAGCCCGCG
>CAYQQT010000702.1:0-2262 GCA_964419375.1 uncultured bacterium | reverse complement strand
GTAGATGCGCACCATCTCCGGATGGCGGCCCACCATGCCCTCGAAGCCGTAGTCGGCGAGGGCGGCGCTCGGGCACAGCGCCGAGCGCAGGCCGAGCACCTGTCGCTCGAGGGCGCGCTTCTCGAGCGCGCGCTGCACGAGGAGCAGGATGTCGTCCACCTCGAAGGGCTTGGTGAGGTAATCGTAGGCGCCGCGCTTGAGCGCTTCCACCGCCATCTTGACGTCGCGCACGGCGGTGGCGAGGACGACCACGGTGGAGGGGTCGGCGGCCTTCACGCGCGACAGCACGTCGATGCCCGCCTCCCCCGGCATGCGCTGGTCGAGCATGACCAGATCCACCTCGTGGGCGCGGATGATCTCGAGCGCCTGCTCGCCGTTCTCGGCTTCGAGCACCTCGCACACGCCGTCGAGGATCGCGCGCACCGCCGCCCGCACGCCCTCCTCGTCGTCGACGACGAGGACGGTGCCCGGCCGGGGCGGCGCCGCGAGAAGGGCGTCGGTCAGGGATGCGCCCCGCGCTCGAGCACGAGGTACTGGTTGCGCCCGACGCCGCCGGGGCGGTGCACGTAGAGCAGGACGGCGCTGCCCGCGGGCGCCGCCGTCAGCGCGCGCCGCAGCTCGGCGAGGTCCATGACGGGGCGGCGCTCGACCTCGAGGATGACGTCGCCCCGGCGTAGCCCGGCACGGTCGGCCGGTCCGCCGGAGGCGACATCGGTCACGATGAGGCCTTGCGAGAAGGGCAGGCGGAGCCGCTCCGCGGCGTCGGGGGCGAGGGCCTCCACCTGCATGCCGAGCCCCTCAGTCTCGCGCTCGACCGCGGCCACCGCCGTGGCCTCGGCCGGCATCTCGCCGATGGCGACCGTCACCGGCACCATCTGCTTGTCACGCACGACGGTGAGCTTCACCGTCTCCCCCGGCGTCACGTTGGCCACGCGGCGCTGCAGATCCGGCACCTCCTTGATCTTGACGCCGTTGAACTCCACCACCACGTCGCCCGGGCGCACGCCCGCTTTCTCCGCGGGGCCGCCCTTGATGACGTCAGCGACGAGGACGCCCTCGCGCTCGCGCACGCCGAAGCTGCTCGACAGCTCGTCCGTCACGTCCTGGATGGCCACGCCGAGCCAGCCGCGCACCACGCGGCCGCTCTTGATGAGCTGGTTCATCACCAGGCGCGCCTCGTTGATCGGGATCGAGAAGCCGATGCCCTGCCCCGCGGCCACGATGGCGGTGTTGACGCCGATCACGCGGCCGTCGAGGTTGAGCAGCGGGCCGCCCGAGTTGCCGGGATTGATGGAGGCATCGGTCTGGATGAAGTTCTCGTACGTGGCCACCCCCACCCGCGTGCGCGCGGTGGCGGAGATGATGCCGACCGTCACCGTGCGGTCGAGCCCGAACGGATTGCCGATGGCGATGGCCCACTGCCCGACCTTGAGCCGGTCGGAGTCGCCCATCTCCGCTACCGGCAAGGGATTGGGCGAGTCGATCTTGAGGACGGCGAGATCCGTCTTCGGATCGCGTCCGACGAGCGTGGCCGTGAACTTGCGGGAGTCTGAGAGTCGCACGGTGATCTCCCGAGCGTTCTCTACGACGTGATTGTTCGTCAAGATGTATCCCTTTGGATCCACGATCACGCCGGAGCCGGAGGCCCGCGCGTCCTCGCGGGGGCGTCGCTTGAAGTACTTCTCGTAGAACTCCTCGCCGAAGAACTCCCGGAACCGCTCGGGATCCTCGCCGGGCGCGCTCGCCTTGCTGGAGACGGTGCTCACGTTGACGACGGCGGGAGTGACGCGGTCGGCGACGGAGGTGAAGGCGTCCTCCAGCGAGCGCAGGACGGCCTTGGGATCGATCTTGGGCGCCGAGCGCTGCGCCGCCGCCGGCGAAGCGGGCATGACGAGGAGGACGAGGGCAACCGCGACGATTCTTTTCATGGCGGGGTCAGAGGCCGCATTCTACAGTGGCAGCAGCCGCAATTCCATGACGTCGCGCGTGGCTGCCGTGAGCGGGGCCACCGCCGCGCGCCGCACGCCCACCACCCAGAGGATCTCGCCGCCCGCGTCCACGAGCGGCAGCCGCACGCGCTCCCAGCGCGGCACCTTGGCGTCGATGAGGAAGGCCTTGAGCCGTCGCTCGCCGGCGCCGAAGGGCCGGAAGCGGTCGCCGTGCCGCCGCGCGCGAATCGTCAGTCGCCGCGGCACCGCCGCCGCGTCGAAGGCCACCCTCGCGGCGTCACGCGGGACGACGTAGCCGGCCGCCGGCAGCAGC
>CAYQQT010000701.1:0-2267 GCA_964419375.1 uncultured bacterium | reverse complement strand
ACGATGCGTGTGCTCACGATCCGAGGCATTCCGATCAACGTCCACGTGAGCTGGCTCGTGATCTATGGGCTCATCACATGGACGCTCGCGATCGGGTATTTCCCGCGCGCGCTGCCGGACCTCCCGGCCGCCGCCCACTGGGCCAACGGGCTGCTGGCGGCGTTCCTCCTCTTCGTCTCCGTATTGCTCCACGAGTTGTCGCACTCATTCGTGGCGATGGCGCACGGGCTCTCAGTGCGCGGGATCACCCTGCACGTGTTCGGCGGCGTCTCGCACCTCGAGGATGAGGCGCCGAGCCCGCGCGCCGAGTTTCTGATCGCCGTGGTGGGTCCGGTCACGAGCTTCGCCATCGCGGCGGTGCTGTGGGCGATCAATGCCGCTGGTCTCGTGCAGCCGGCGTGGGCGCAGGCGGTGGTCGCCTACCTCGTGTTGGTGAACGTCGCCGTCGGGATCTTCAATCTCGTCCCAGGCTTCCCGCTCGACGGCGGGCGGCTCTTGCGCGCCGCCCTCTGGAAGTGGAAGGGCACCTTGGGTCAGGCCACCTACATCGCCAGCCGGGTCGGCGTAGGCTTCGCGCTCGCCCTCATGGCGCTCGGCGTCTGGCAGATCTTCAGCGGCGCCGTCCTCGGCGGCTTCTGGATGATCCTCATCGGCACGTTCCTCAGGGGCGCCGCGGACGCGAGCTATTCGCAGATGGCGTTGCGGGAAGCCCTGACCCGACTACCGGTGCGGGACATCATGACGCGCGACGTCGTGACGGTGCGGCCGGAGGCGACCGTCGAGCAGCTCGCGGACGCCTTCTGGTCCCATCACGTCACGAGTTTTCCCGTCGTCGACGGCGACACGGTGCACGGGATCGCGAGCGTGCTGCAGGTGCACGCGGTGCCACCAGAGCAACGGATGCAGCGGCGGGTGAGCGAGCTCATGCGGCCCTTGACCGACGACCTGGTCGTCGGGCCGGATGATTCGGTCTTCGACGCGTTGGGCAAGGCGACGCGAAACCAGGTGGGACGGTTGGCGGTGCTCAAAGACTCACGGCTCGTGGGCTACCTCTCCCTCAAAGACATCACCCACGTCTTGGCGCTCAAGGGTCTCCCTGGTGGAGCCCGTTCCGCGCACGGCGCCGTCGTCAGTGCACGCGGTCCGGACAGGCGCGCCGCCTGACGGCGGCGCCGTCGAGCTGCGTTCCGCTCCTCAGGATTCTCCAGGGCCTTTCGCGCGCGCAAGTCGCGTCGGGCGATGACCCATGCCCAGAACGAAAATCGTGTGCACCATCGGACCCGCGTCTCGGTCTCCCGAGACCCTGGAGCAACTGATCCGGGCCGGAATGGACGTCGCGCGGTTGAACTTCTCTCATGGCACGCAGGCCGAGCACCTCGAGGTCATCACGGGTGTTCGGCGTATCGCCGAGCGCCTGGGTCGGTCCATTGCCATCCTTCAGGATCTCGCCGGGCTGAAGATCCGGATCGGTGAGATGGCATCGGGGGCGGTCACGCTGGAAGCCGGCGCGCCGTTCACCTTGACCACGCGCCAGGTCCTCGGCTCCCGGCAGGAGGTCTCCGTGAACTACCCGCACCTCACCGAAGACGTCCAGCCCGGCGACACCCTGCTCCTGAGCGATGGCGATCTGGAGCTGGAAGTCATTGGCACCACCGAGGAGGATGTCCACTGCCGAGTGATCACGGGCGGCACGCTGGCGTCCCGCAAGGGCGTCAACCTCCCCGCCCGCTCGATCACGGCGCCGACCGTCACGGACAAGGACCGCGACGACCTGGCCTTCGGCCTCCGCTACGGCGTCGACTACGTGGCCCAGTCGTTCGTCAGGACGGCCGCGGATGTCCTCGAAGTGCGGGGGATGATCCAGGATCACGGAAGCACCGTCCCCCTGATCGCCAAGATCGAGACGCACGACGCGCTGACCAACATCGACGAGATCATCGACAGCGTGGATGGCGTCATGGTGGCCCGTGGCGATCTGGGCGTGGCCATCCCGCTGGCGACGGTGCCGCGGCTGCAGAAGATGCTGATCGGGAAGGCGAATCGCGCGGGCAAGCCTGTCATCACCGCCACTCACATGCTGCGCTCCATGCAAGACAGCCCGCGCCCGACGCGCGCCGAGGTGACGGATGTGGCGAATGCCGTTCTCGACGGCACGGACGCGATCATGCTGTCGGAAGAGACCGCGATCGGTCGGTTCCCCCTCGAGGCGGTGACGATGATGGCGGCGATCGCCGCTGATGCCGAGTCGAGCTTTCCCTTCGACGCCT
>CAYQQT010000700.1:0-2272 GCA_964419375.1 uncultured bacterium | reverse complement strand
CGGGGGACACCGAGCAGCGCCGCGAGCTGGCCGTACGTCGCCACGCGCCCGCGCGGAATGCGCCGCACCAGCCGGTGCACCGCGGCCGGAAACCTCAGGCCGGCGACGCGCCCGCCTGCAGCTCGTGCAGCCGGGCGTACAGGCCGCCCCTGCGCAGCAGGGCCGCGTGCGAGCCCTCCTCCTGCACGCGGCCGTGATGGAGCACGAGGATGCGGTCGGCGCCGGCGATCGTCGACAGCCGGTGAGCGATGGTGACGCTCGTGCGCCCCGTCATCAACCGTTTCATCGCCTCGCGGATCATCCATTCGGATTCGGGATCGACGCTGGAGGTGGCTTCATCGAATACGAGAACAGCGGGATTGTATACGAGCGCGCGCGCGATGGCCAATAGCTGACGCTGGCCGTGCGAGAGATTCGCCGCGCGCTCGCCCAGCGGCTCGTCGAGGCCGAGGGGCAGCGAGGCCACGAGGGCGCGCGCGTTGGCGGCGTCGACGGCGCTCTCGATCTGCGCGCGCGTGACAGGCCGCGCGCCGTCGAGAGCGAGGTTATCGCGCACGGTGCCGCTGAAGAGCACCGTGTCCTGGAAGACGAGCCCCACGTGCCGGCGCAGCCGCTCGAGGTCCCACTCGCGCACGTCGATCCCTTCCACCAACACCTGGCCGCGACTGACGTCGTACGAGCGGTTGAGCAGCCGCGCGCACGTGCTCTTGCCTTCGCCGGTGGCGCCCACGATGGCCACGTGCTCGCCCGGCGCCACCGAGAACGAGCAGTCGCGCAGCACCCACTGCTCGCCCTCGTACGCGAACCACACGGACTTGAACTCGACGGCCCGGTTGTCCGCCCCCTCGACGCGCCCCTTCTGGAACAGGCCACCCTCGTTTCGAGCCGGGCTCCCACCCTTCGATACAATAGCCGGCGCCCGATCCAGCAACCCGAAGATCCGCTCCGCGGAGGCCATCGCCGACTGCATCACCGTGTACTTGGCGCCGAGGTCGCGGATGGGCAGGAAGAAGCGGTTCGTGTACTGGATGAACGCCACGAGGGCGCCGAACGTCAGCGTGCCCGCCACGATCTGACCGCCGCCGTACCAGAGCAGGATCGCCAGCGCCACGGAGCCGAGCGCCTCCACCGAGGCGTAGAGTGAGGCCTCGAACACGGTGGAGCCGAACTGCGCGCGCCGGTACTGGGCGTTGAGCCGGCTGAAGGCGCGCGACTCCCCGCGCTCGCGCGCGAAGAGCTGGATGACCGACATCCCCTGCAGCGACTCCTGCAGGAAGGCGTTGAGGGTGGCCAGCCGCCGCCGCACCTGCCGGTAGGCGTCGCGCGCGCGCAGGCGGAAGTAGGAGGCCGCCACGAAGAGCACGGGCACGATCGCGTACGTGACGAGCGCAAGCTGCCAGTCCATCCACAGCATCACCGCCACCACGCCCGCCAGTGTGATGACGTCCGCCGCCACCGCGAGGAGGCCGCTCGTGAACGCCTCGCTCACCGCCTCCACGTCGTTGAGCACGCGCGTCATCAACCGCCCCACGGGGTTGCGGTCGAAGAAGGCGGCCTCCAGGCGCATCAGATGGCCGAAGAGCGTCCCGCGCAGGTCGTGCGTCACGCGCTGGCCGGCCAGCGCCATGAGGTAGGACTCCACGCTGCGCAGGACGTACAGCACGCCGAGCACGCCCGCGTATATGGCGGCCACCAGGGTGAGCCCGCCCCAGTCCGCGCGGAGGATGTAATCGTCGATGGCCACCTTCAACAGGTAGGGCTGCGCGAGCTCGGCAGCCGCGATGACGGGAAAGAGCGCCATCGTGGCCAGCAGCAGAGGCCGCTGTGGTCGCGCCGCCGCCCACAGCCGGCTCGCCAGCCGCCGGTCGAAGGCCCGGCCCAGCAGGTCGTCGGTGTCGTCGGCGGGCGCCCGGTCAGGCACGCGCGATCTCGGCTTCGAGCTGCTGGATGCGCCACAGGCGCGCGTAGAGGCCGGAGCGCGCGAGGAGCGCCTCGTGCGTGCCCTCTTCCACGACGCGCCCGCCCTCGAGGACGACGATACGGTCGGCGACCTGCGCGGCGCGCAGGCGGTGCGTAATGAGCAATACGGTACGCTCCGAGCCATCCGCGCGCAGCGCCCGCAGGGCGGCGATGATCTGCTCCTCCTTGGCGGCGTCCACGCTCGCGAAGATGTCGTCGAGCACGAGCATGCCCGGCGCGCCCACGAGGGCGCGCGCGAGCGCCACCCGCTGGCGCTGCCCGCCCGACACCGTGAGTCCGCGCTCGCCCACCA
>CAYQQT010000699.1:0-2278 GCA_964419375.1 uncultured bacterium | reverse complement strand
GTATAATGGGCGGTCTGCGCATGATGAAAGTTCATCTGACGACTCTTGGGTGTCCGAAGAATCAGGTCGATTCCGAGCTGATGCTGGGGATGTTGACGGCGGCGGGGTTTCCGGTGGTTGATGCGGCGGAGGCGGCGGAGTGTTTGATCGTGAACACGTGCGCGTTTATCGATCGGGCGCGGGAGGAATCGGTCAACACCATTCTGGAGCTGGCGAAGCTCAAGACACGCGGGGTGTGCCGGGCGCTGATCGTCACCGGGTGTCTCACGCAGCGGTACGGGCTCGAGATCCTGAAAGAGCTGCCGGAAGTGGACGGGATCATGGGCACCTCCAACCTGTCGCGCATCGTCGATCTCGTGAGGCAGGCGGCGGGCCGCCACGACTGGGCGACGTCGGCGCCGCCCGGCTACCTCTACGACGCCACCACGCCCCGCCTGCTCACGACGAAGCTGCCCTACGCGTACGTGAAGATCGCGGAAGGCTGCGACATGGGCTGCACGTTCTGCGCGATCCCGCAGTTCCGTGGCAAGCACCGCAGCCGTGGCCTCAAGGACATCGTCCAGGAAGTGCAGGGCCTCGCGGCGCGCGGCGTGCAGGAGGCGATCCTCGTCTCCCAGGACACGCTCGCGTACGGCCGCGACCTGCCGGGCAACGGCGACCTCGGCGACCTGCTGCTGGCGCTCGGCGAGGACACGCGCATGCCGTGGATCCGCCCCATGTACCTGCACCCGGCGCACGTCAACGACCGCCTGCTCGACAAGTGGTCGCGCGCGCGCATCGTGCCCTACGTCGACATGCCGGTGCAGCATGGTGACGACACCGTGCTCAAGGCGATGCGGCGCGGTGTGACGGCGCGGCGCATGAAGGACGTCGTCGCCGCCTTCCGCGCCGCCGTGCCCGACGTCACCGTGCGCACCACCGTGCTCGTCGGCTTCCCGGGCGAGACGGAGGCCGCCTTCGAGAACCTGCTCGACTTCGTGGAGGACGTCCGCTTCGATCGCCTCGGCGTCTTCACGTACTCGCCGGAGGACGGCACGCCATCGCCGGCGTTCGCGGGCCAGGTGGAGCCCGAGGTCGCCGCCGAGCGCTCGGCGCGCGTGCAGGAGCGACAGGACGCCATCGCGTTCGAGCAGCACGCCAAGCTCGCGGGCGCCGTGCTCGACGTCCTCGTCGACGGTCCCAGCGAGGATTCCGCGTTCGCCTGGGAAGGCCGGACGGCGGGGCAGGCGCCGGAGATCGACGGCGTCGTCTATCTCAGAGGTCAATCCGATTTCACGCCGGGGCACTTCGCGCGCGTGCGCATCGCCGAAGTGGAAGGATACGAGCTGGTCGGCGAGCGGGCGTAACCGGGTCGCACTGCTCGTGGCCACCGTGGGCGGCGCCGGCTACGCGCCGGTGGCGCCGGGCACGGTGGCCAGCGCGCTCACCGTGCTGGTGCTCTGGCTGGTGCCCTTCACGCGCGCGGGACTCCTCCTCTTCATCGCCGTCGTCGTCGTCCTCGGCACGTGGGCCGCGCACCACGCGGAGGCGGTCATCGGCGGCAAGGATCCGGGCGCCATCGTCATCGACGAGGTGGCCGGCATGGCGCTCTCCGTGCTCGTCTTCCCGCTCACCGTCCCCGTGCTCGTCACCGGCTTCCTCTTCTTCCGCCTCTTCGACATCGTCAAGCCGTTCCCCGCGCGCGGCTCGCAGCGGATCGGGGGCGGCGTGGGCGTGATGATCGACGACCTCATCGCCGGCGTGTACGCGCTCCTCGTCGTCGGGCTCATGCGCTGGGCCCTGCGATGGCCGTGACGCCGTCGGCGCGCCTCCTCGTCGTGGGCGCGGGCCCGTCGCCCGACGACGAAGAGGGCGCGCTCGCCGCCCTCGCCGTCGCCGGCGTCACCGTGGCCAGCCGTGTGTACGTGGACGAGGACGACGCCGCCCTCGAGCACGCGCTGCCCGCCGACGGCGCGCTCAACGTCATCGTGGCCGGTCCCGGCGGCTCCGGGGGCGACGTGGTGCGGCGCGTGGTCGCCCGACTCGCGGGCACGCGGCTCGTGCTCAACGAGCGCATGCTGGCCGCCCTCCAGGAGACCCACGAGCGCATCGACCGCCCGCTTCCGCGCCGCGCCGAGCGCCTGGCCCTGCTGCCGCAGGGCGCCACCGTGTGGACGGCGGAGGGGGAGCCCGCGTGGATGCTCGACGGCCCCGCCGGAACCTTCGTCGTCCTCGCGCGCGGCGGTGGCGTGACGGCCGGGCTCGCGCGCCAGTTGATCGCGTTCGCCGGCGCCCGCTT
>CAYQQT010000698.1:0-2278 GCA_964419375.1 uncultured bacterium | reverse complement strand
GTGGCGGGGCCGCCGCGCGAGTCGTACCCGCGGCTCTTCGCGCGCTTTCTGCGCTTCGGATCGCTCGCCTGGGGCGGGCCGGTGGCCCAGATCGACATGATCCGCAAGGAGCTGGTCGAGGACGAGCGGTGGGTGGCACGCAGTCACTTCAACCGGGTGCTCGCCGTGTACCAGGTGCTTCCGGGCCCCGAAGCGACCGAGCTCTGCGTGTATTTCGGCACGCTCGCGCGCGGGCGCCTCGGCGGCGTGCTCGCCGGTCTCGGCTTCATGCTCCCCGGCTTCGTGCTCATGCTCGCGCTGTCGTGGCTCTACGTCACGTATGGGATTGCGCCGGCGTTCGACGGCGCCTTCCGTGGCGCCCAGGCGGCGGTGGTCGCGCTCATCGTCCGCGCGGTGCACCGGATCGGCACGCACACGCTGGCCGACCGGTGGCTGTGGGCCATTGCCGCGGCGTCCGCAGTGGTGTCCGTGCTCGGGGTGCATTTCGCCATCACGCTCCCGCTCGCCGGCGGCGCGTACGTCCTCGCGCGCCGCAACCATCCCGCGCTCGCGATCGTCCTCGGCGTCGTCTTTCTCACGGCGGTGATCGGGGTGGCGTACGTGACCGACCAGGGGGCGACGCCGTCGATGGCGGGCGCCGCCGAGGCAGGCGCCCGCACGGCGCCGTCGCTGCCCACACTCTTCTGGTCGGGCCTGCGCGCCGGATTGCTGACCTTCGGCGGCGCCTACACGGTCATTCCCTTCCTGCAGCACGACGCCGTCACCGTGAGGGCGTGGATGACGAATGCGGAGTTCCTCGACGGCCTCGCGCTGTCGGGCATCCTGCCCGCGCCGCTCATCATCTTCGCCACCTTCGTCGGTTACTTCGGCGGCGGCCTCGCGGGAGCGGTCATCATCAGCATTGCGATCTTCGCGCCGGCGTTCGGCTTCACTCTCATCGGCCACGAGCTGATCGAGCGCATCGTCGAGCACCCGGGGATCCGGCACTTCCTCTACGGCGTCACCGCCGGCGTGGTGGGATTGATCGCGGCCACCACCGTGGCCCTCTTTCGCGCCGCGGTGACCGGCTGGCCCACCGGGCTCATCTTCGTGCTGGTGCTCGTCCTGCTCTACCGGTGGCCGGTGAAAGCATCCGTCCCCGTCGCCGTCGTGGGCGCCGCCGCCCTCGGCGCCCTGCTCCTGCGCCCGTAGCGTGGAAGCGCCGCACGCGCTGTACGATCAGAGCGCCACGCACTTCGTGCTGCGGCTCTTCCTCCGCTCAGACACGAACGTCGGCGGCGAACTCGTCGTCGAGCTCGCGCAGATGTTCCTCTCCGACCTCGTGCTGCCGGGATGCCGTCTCACCTCGCTCGACACCAAGCGGCCGGGGATCGGCCCCAAGCTCAACATGGGCGAGTTCTCGGATCGCCGGTGGAATGCGTCCGTGAAGAAGATCCTCGCCGGCGACTACGCCGTCGTCAGCGTCAAGGCGGAGACGCCGACGTCGCCCAATGAGCAGATCTGGCTCACGACGATCGTCAACCCGCCGGGCGTACACGAGATGCCCGTCTCGGGCACAGTGGACGTCATGTGCAGCGTGTCCTATCTCCGGCGCCTCGTGGCGTTCCCCCAGAAGGTGGAGACGCTGCTGGAGCTGGGCAGGAAAGCGTGGAACGGCATCGACGGCGGCCCCGCGTACGGCTACGCCAACCTCGCCATCAGCCCGCCGCGGCTCATGTTCCCGCAGTGGTCCACGCAGCCGCTGGGCACGCCGCTGCCGTGGGAATCCATCAAGGCGCCCGCCGAGCGCGCGCATGCGATCCCGGTCGCGTACGTCGGCGACATCGACCTCAACCTCGCATCGCTCTACTGCAACGCCCGGGGGATCAAAGGCGCCTTCTGGGCCAACTATCTGACGGCGGCCCACGTGGCCATGGCGGGCGGCGAGCCGCACATCCGGGCGACACTGCCGGGGATGCGCATGGAGTCGCTGGGGCACGACGGCCTCCTCGTGGTGGCCACGGACAGTCCCCTGCCCGAGGACACGCAGGACAGCCGCGACCGCTTTCTGCGACTACACACCGCCCTGCAGCCGGCGTTCCTCTCGCGCGAGGCGACGTCGCCCAACAAGCGCGAGATGCTCGGCTACTTCTACCGCGAGCGTCCCGCGGTGATTCCCTGATCGGCGGACGACAAAAGGGGGCGCGCCCATGGCGCGGACGACTCCAGAGGAGACCTTCGCGGAGGCACGAGCGGCGATGGAGCGCGGCGATTGGGAAGGCGTCTTCGCCTGCCTGGA
>CAYQQT010000697.1:0-2280 GCA_964419375.1 uncultured bacterium | reverse complement strand
CGGTCACCCGCGAGCGCATCCGGCAGATCGAGGCCAAGGCGCTGCGCAAGCTGCGCCATCCCTCGCGCTCCAAGAAGCTCCGGAGCTTCCTCGAATCGTGAGCCGTTCCCAGCGGGGGGCCCATAGCTCAACGGCAGAGCGCCCGGCTCATAACCGGTCAGGTCTTGGTTCGAATCCAGGTGGGCCCATTCATTGGATGGGGGGCCTCGAACGGGCCCCCCAATCCCCCCGAGCGCTCGGCAGCGCCCCGGCCAAGCCGTGGCGCTCCTCGATGACCCGCGCTCCTCGGTGTCCCGCGCCTTCCCGATGGCCCACGCTCCTCGATATCCGGCGGACATTCCCTCACATGAGTCTTGAACGGAGATAACGTGGATTCTCAGCTTCAGACGTTGGTCGAGCTGCAGGGGTTCGACGGCCGCATCGCGGCGCTGGAGACGGAGGGGTTACGGCTGCCGAAGCAGATGGAGGCCATCCAGGCCGCGCTCGCGGAGGCGAAGAAGACGGCGGAGACCATCCGGGCCAAGGTCGACGCCACCAAGAAGGACCTCCGCGCGCGGGAAAAAGACCTGGAGGTGACCGCGGGCAAGCGCTCCAAGGCGGAGGCCCGGCTCTACGAGGTGAAGACCAACAAGGAATACTCGGCCGCCCTCCTCGAGATCGAGGAGATCAAGCAGGAGAAGGGCAAGGCAGAGGAAGAGATCCTCGCCCTCATGGAGATGCAGGACAAGCTCGGCGTCGAGGTACGCGAAGCGGAAGCGCGCTTCAAGTCGCGCGAGGAGCAGGCGCGGCAGGACGAGGCGGTCGTGCGCAAGAAGCTGGCCGTCGTGCAGCAGGAGCTCGACGTGCTGCGGGCCGAGCGCGATTCTCGCGCGCGCGAGCTGCCCAAGGGCCTCCTCGGAGACTACGACCGCATCCTCAAGGCGCGCGGCGGCGTCGCCGTCGCCAATGTCTCCAGCACCGCCGTATGCGGCGGCTGCCGCGTGACCATCCGGCCGCAGGCGATCCAGGAGCTGCGCGTCGCCACCGAGCTCATGCGCTGCGAGAGCTGCGGCCGCTTCCTGTACTGGAAGGAATAGTCTGCCCGCCCTCTCCGACGTTACCGTTTATACCGACGGCGCCTGCTCCGGCAACCCCGGTCCCGGGGGCTGGGGCGCCATCATCCTCGAAGGACCCTCCGAGCGCGCGCGCTCCGGCGCCGAAGCGCGCACCACGAACCAGCGCATGGAACTGATGGGCGCCATCGAAGCTCTCGCCGCCATCCCCGGCCGCCGCCTCGTCCACCTCTACACGGACAGCGCCTACGTCATGAACTGCTTTCGCGACCGCTGGTACGAGCGCTGGGAGAAGAACGGCTGGATCGGCGCCACCAGGAAGCCCGTCACCAACCGCGATCTCTGGGAGCGCCTGCTCGAGCAGACGCGCCGCCACGACGTGCACTGGCACAAGGTGAAGGGCCACAGCGGCGACGTGCTGAACGAGCGGGTGGACGCCCTCGCCCGGGGCGCCATCGCGAGCCTTACCGCCCATTCCTGAGGTTCTTGTCGGCGAGATATTGTCGGCAGGACGCAACCGACGTCGAAGGAGATGGCCATGACACGTGCGACGCGAGCGTATGCGGAGTCGGTCGACGCCGCGCGGGCCCGGTACCCCTTGTGGGAATACGATCACACGCCATTCGCCGCCGGCGCCCGCATTCTCGACGTCGGCTTCGGCGACGGCGAAGACCTCCGATCGCTGGCCGCGCGCGGCTGTACGGCGGTCGGCATCGACGTGGCGCTGGCGCCCGACAGCTGCTCCGTCCACGGCGTCGCCCGATTGCTCCTCGCGCGCGCGGAGCACCTGCCCTTCCGCGACGCGTCGTTCGACGGCGCCGTCATGAAAGTGGTGCTGCCCTACACGGACGAGCGGATGGTCGTGCGCGAGGTCGCCCGCGTGCTGCGACCGGGCGCCGTGTGGGAGCTCACCGTGCACGGGATCGGGTACTACCTGCGCAGCCTGCTGCTGTCACCCCTCAGGCCGCGCATTTACGCCGCGCGCACCATCCTGAACACCCTCATCTATCGCGCCACGGGCGCGCGGTGGCTCGTCGGCGACACCATCTACCAGTCCACCGCGCGCCTGACCCGAGACCTCGAGCGGCAGGGCGTTCGCGTCACGCGCGTCACTCCGTCGCCGACGTTCGCGGGACTGCCCTACTTCATCTATCTCCGCGCCGAGAAGACGGGCGCGCCGTCAGCCACGTCCGGGAATACGCCGGCGACCACAGGGTCTGCCTGATCC
>CAYQQT010000696.1:0-2281 GCA_964419375.1 uncultured bacterium | reverse complement strand
CCAAGCGCGGCATCGTCTACATCGACGAGATCGACAAGATTTCGCGCAAGTCGGACAACCCGTCCATCACGCGCGACGTTTCGGGCGAGGGCGTGCAGCAGGCGCTGCTCAAGCTCATCGAGGGCACCGTCGCTTCGGTGCCGCCCCAGGGCGGGCGCAAGCACCCGAACCAGGACTTCGTGCAGGTGGACACCACCAACATCCTGTTCGTGTGCGGGGGCGCCTTCGACGGGCTGGAAAAGATCGTGCGCAACCGCACCGAGAAGACCGGCATCGGCTTCGGCGCCGAGGTGCGCAGCCCCGGCAACTCCAAGGCCACGTTCGACCTGCTCAAGCTGGTGGAGCCCGAGGACCTGATCAAGTACGGCCTGATCCCGGAATTCGTCGGCCGGCTGCCGGTGTTGGCCGCGCTCGAGGAGCTCGACGAGCACGCCCTGATCCAGATCCTGACCGAGCCCAAGAACGCGCTCGTCAAGCAATATCAGCGCCTGTTCCTCATGGAGGGCGTCGAGCTGGAATTGCGCGGCCCGGCGCTGGGCGCCGTGGCGCGCAGGGCGCTGGCGCGCAAGACCGGGGCGCGCGGCCTGCGCTCGATCCTGGAGAGCGTGCTGCTCGACACGATGTACGAACTTCCGACCCTGGAAAATGTCAGCAAGGTGGTGGTCGACGAGCAGATGATCTCCGCCGACGGCAAGCCGCTGCTGATCTACTCCGACCAGCAGAAAGTTGCCGGTTCTTCGGCGTAAGCGGGCCTTGTCGTGCGTTCGCCGCGTTGCGGTGCACGCGCGTTGCGTGTACTCTCACCCCATTGATTTTGCTGCGGGAACCCGCACATGCCTGAAATGAACGAAACCCCGTCCGCCAACACCCAGTACCCGTTGCTGCCCTTGCGCGACGTGGTGGTGTTCCCGCACATGGTGATCCCGCTGTTCGTCGGGCGCCCGAAGTCCATCAAGGCGATGGAAACGGCGATGGAGGCGGGAAAGAACATCCTGCTGGTGGCGCAGAAATCGGCGGCCAAGGATGAGCCGGGCCCCGAGGACATGTACGAGATCGGCTGCGTGTCCAGCATCCTGCAGATGCTCAAGCTGCCCGATGGCACGGTGAAGGTGCTGGTCGAAGGCGGCAGCCGCGCGCGCATCCGCGACATTGCCGACCTGAAGTCGCATTGGGTGGCGGAGGCCGAGCCGATCCCGGCCGAGGGCGCGCCGCCCGCCGAGATCGAGGCCATGCGGCGCGCGCTGCTCTCGGCGTTCGACCAGTACGTGAAGCTGAACAAGAAGATTCCGCCCGAGATCCTGACGTCGCTGACGGGCATCGACGAGGCGGGGCGCCTCGCCGACACCGTTGCCGCGCACCTGCCGCTGAAACTCGAGCAGAAGCAGCAGGTGCTGGAGATGTTCGACGTCAAGGCGCGGCTCGAGCACCTGCTCAGCCAGCTGGAGACCGAAATTGATATTCTGCAAGTGGAGAAACGGATCCGCGGGCGCGTCAAGCGCCAGATGGAGAAGAGCCAGCGCGAGTACTACCTGAACGAGCAGGTGAAGGCGATCCAGAAGGAGCTCGGCGAGGGCGAGGAGGGCGCGGACCTCGAGGAGATGGATAAGCGCATCAAGCGCGCGCACATGCACAAGGACGCGCGCAAGAAAGCCGAGTCCGAGCTGAAGAAACTCAAGCTCATGTCGCCGATGTCGGCGGAAGCGACCGTGGTGCGCAACTACATCGAGACCCTGGTCAACCTGCCCTGGAAGAAGAAGTCGAAGATTTGCAAGGACATCAAGCAGGCGCAGGAGGTCCTGGACAGGGACCATTACGGCCTGGAGAAGGTCAAGGAGCGCATCCTCGAGTACCTCGCGGTGCAGATGCGCGTGGACAAGATGAAGGCGCCGATCCTGTGCCTGGTGGGCGCCCCCGGGGTGGGCAAGACCTCCCTGGGGCAGTCCATCGCCAGGGCCACCAACCGCAAGTTCGTGCGCATGTCGCTGGGCGGGGTGCGCGACGAGGCCGAGATCCGCGGACATCGCCGCACCTATATCGGCTCGATGCCGGGCAAGATCCTGCAGAACATGAGCAAGGTCGGGGTGAAGAACCCGCTGTTCCTGATCGATGAAGTGGACAAGCTGGGCATGGACTGGCGCGGCGACCCGTCCTCCGCCCTGCTCGAGGTGCTCGACCCGGAGCAGAACCACACCTTCACGGACCACTACATCGAGGTCGAGTACGACTTGTCGGAAGTGATGTTCGTCGCCACGGCCAACACGCTCAACATCCCGGCGCCGCT
>CAYQQT010000695.1:0-2291 GCA_964419375.1 uncultured bacterium | reverse complement strand
AGCCGCCCCCGCTGCCGGCCTTCGAGCAGTGGGGCCCCGTCGAGCGCCAGCCGCTCTCGCACCTGCGCCGCACCATCGCGGAGCGCATGACGCTGGCCGCCACCGTGATTCCGCACGTCACCCACTTCGATCGCGCCGACATCACGGAGCTGGACGCGCTCATCCGCCGCAACCTCGACGACGCGAAGGCGCGCGGCATCACGCTCACGCTGACCGCGTTCATTCTGAAAGCGGCCGCGCTGTCGCTGCGCGAGCACCCGCAGTTCAACGCCAGCCTCGATCCCGCCGCGGGCGAGCTGATCGTCAAGCGCTACGTCCATCTCGGCGTGGCGGTGGCGACCGAGCGCGGCCTCATCGTGCCCGTCATCCGCGGCGTCGACACGAAGCCCCTCGCGGAGCTGGCGCGCGAGCTGGGCACGCTCGCGCAACGGGTGCGCGACGGCAAGGCGACCCTGGAGGACCTGCGCGGCGGCACCTTCACGGTCACCAACATCGGCGCCCTCGGCGGCACGGGCGCCATCCCGATCATCAACTATCCGGAGGTGGCGATCCTCGGTGTGGCGCGCGGACGGCAGGAGGCCGTCGTGCACGAGGGCCAGATCGTCCCCCGCCTGCTGCTGCCCCTGTCGCTCACCTTCGACCACCGCATCGCGGACGGCGCCGACGGCGCCCGCTTCGCCTCCGCCATCGTGCGCCGCCTCGAGCGGCCCGACCAGCTCCTGCTGGAGCTCTAGCGATGGTGATGGGCGACCTCGTCCGCGAGGTGGACGTCGTCGTCGTTGGAGGCGGTCCCGGCGGGTACTCGGCGGCGTTTCGGTGCGCGGAGCTGGGGCTCGAGACCGTCGTCGTGGACGGGGACAAGCGGCTCGGGGGCGCGTGCCTGTACGAGGGCTGCATCCCCTCCAAAGCGCTCCTGCACGTGGCCGCCGTCATCGGAGAAGCGGAGCGCGCGCGCGAATTCGGTGTGGAGTTCGGTGAGGTGCGCGTCTCGCTCGATCCGCTGCGCGCGTGGAAGCGCGAGCGCGTGGTGGGACGGCTGGCGCGGGGACTCGCGTCCGTCGCCACGAGCAAGGGCGTGGACGTCATCGGCGGGCGCGCGGTCTTCGAGGACGCGCGCGGGCTGCGCGTCGAGGGCGACGAGCCGCAGAAGATCCGCTTCCGCCACGCCGTCGTCGCGACGGGCTCCGTGCCGAGCCGGCCGCCGGGCCTCGACGCCGTCAGCGAGCGCATCATGGACTCCACCGCCGCTCTCGACATCCCCGACGTGCCCGAGCGGCTGCTCGTCGTCGGCGGCGGCTACATCGGCCTCGAGCTGGGCCAGGTGTACGCCGCCCTCGGCAGCGCGGTGACCGTGGTGGAGATGACGGACGGCCTGCTGCCGGGCGCCGATCGCGACCTCGTGCAGCATCTGGCGCGGCGCTGCGACAAGATCTTCGCCAAGATCTATCTCCAGACGAAGATCGGCGCGCTGCGCGACACCGGCCGCGCGGTGGAAGCCCGGCTCGGCGACAGCACGGCCACCTTCGACCGTGTGCTGGTGGCGGTGGGCCGGCGCGCGCGCAGCGAGGGGCTCGGCCTCGAGGCCACGAAGGTGCGGCTGGGCGCGCGCGGCGTCGTCGAGGTGGACGAGCGCGGCCGCACCGCCGATACGCACGTCTACGCCGTCGGCGATGTCACGGGCGAGCCGATGCTGGCCCATCGCGCCATGCGCCAGGGCAAGGTGGCGGCAGAGGCGATCGCCGGCAGGCCGTCCGCGTACGACAACGTCGCCGTCCCCGCCGTCGTCTTCACGGACCCGGAAGTGGCGTGGTGCGGCCTTACCGAAAGCGAGGCGGAGCGCACGGGGCGGGCCGTGACGATCGGCCGCTTGCCGTGGGCGGCGTCCGGTCGCGCCCTCACGCTCGGCCGCTCCGACGGGCTCACCAAGCTCGTGGTCGATCCGGAATCCGGCCGCCTGCTCGGCGCCGGCATCGTCGGCCCCGGCGCCGGCGAGCTCATCGCGGAAGCCGCCCTCGCGGTGGAAGCGGGCCTGCTCGCCGAAGACCTCGCGCTCACCATCCACACGCACCCGACGCTCTCCGAGACGCTGATGGAAGCAGCCGAGAGGATTCTTTGGATGGGGGGCCTCGAAGGGCCCCCCAAGCCCCCCGACGCTCGGTAGCGCCCCGGCAAAGCCGTGGCGCTCCTCGATAGCCCTCCAAGCGGCTCAAGGTGACGGCCGACTGATATCGAAGAGCCGCCATCGAGGAGCGCCACGGCTTTGCCGGGGCGCTGCCGAGCGTAACGGGGGG
>CAYQQT010000694.1:0-2301 GCA_964419375.1 uncultured bacterium | reverse complement strand
ACGAGGATCGGCTTCGTCATGCAAATACCGTCAGCGTGGACGCGGGGGCGCGCGGGGGAGGCGCTGGCGCGCGTGGCCTTCGGCGCCGAGTACGACCGCCTCGCCGGACGCACGCAGGCGCTCGACCACGTCACGCCGTACTTCAACCTCGGGCTCGAGCTGTTCCTGCCCGGCGTGCGCAAGGGCCTCATCACGGGCCGCTCCTCCGTGGTGTGGTACGCCCTCGTGCAGCGGCTGCCCGTGTACAACTGCGACGCGGAGACGCAGCGCGCGCGGGCGGACAGCGTGCACGACAGCTACCGCGCCTTCGGCGTGCCGCCCTGCGGCGGGCGCCTGCGCTTCGATCCCGCCGCCTTCGGCCGCATCGCGGACACCGTGCGCGACGCCGACCTCCTCGACCTGCTGCAGAAGGAGCTGTGAGCGTGCGCACCGAGCGCGACGTCGCCGTCTTCCTCAACGTGCGGCTGCCGAGCCGGCGGTGCCCGGGCAAGATGCTCCGGCCCTTCGCCGGCTCCACGCTCGTCGACATCTGCCTGGACAAGGTCGCCGCGCTGGGGTGGCCCCAGACGTACTTCGGCGCCCACGAGCCGGAGCTGCTGGAGCGCGCGCGGCCGTACCCGGGGCTGCGCGTGCACCGGCGCTCCGCCGCCTCCGCGCGCTCGGACTCGGACCCCCGTCTCATCTTCGAGATCCTCGACGTCATCGAGGCGGACTTCGTGATGTGGATCAACCCGTGCGCGCCGCTGCTGTCGGTGGACACGCTGCGGGAGGCCCTCGCGCAATTTCTAAAAGCCGAGTGGACGTCGCTCACCGCGGTGCGCGAGCTGCCGGGCTGGTTCTACAGCGCGGAGGGCCGGCCGCTGAACGACACGCGCGGCTCCATCGACACCATGCTGAGCGCGCCCATCTTACAAGTCGCGCACGCCTTCCACATCTACGACCGGCGGCGCATGATCGACACGGGACGGCCGTGGCCGAACGAGCCCGACGACCCGCACCTGTTCGTCATCCCCGAGACGGAAGCGCACGACATCGACACCGAAGCGGAATTCGACAGCGCGGAGTACTTCTACCGGAGGCGTCACCATGGCTGAGATCACGATCGGGAGCCGGCCCCTCGGCACGGGCGAGAAGGTCTTCATCATCGCGGAGGCGGGCATCAACCACGACGGCGACATCGGGCGCGCCCACGCGCTCGTGGAGGCGGCGGCGGACGCCGGCGTGGACGCGGTGAAGTTCCAGACCCACCTCGCCGACGCCGAGATGCTCAACGTCTCCGACACCGCCGTGTACCTGAACGAGTCGCTCTTCGGCCTTATCAAGCGCATGGAGCTGACCTTCGACCAGCACATCGAGCTCAAGCAGCACGCGGAGCGCCGCGGCCTCGTCTTCCTGTCCACGCCCTTCAGCCGCGAGGCCGTCGACCTGCTGGAGAAGGTCGGCGTGAGCGCCTACAAGGTCGGCTCCGGCGAGCTGACGAACCTGCCCCTGCTCGACCACATCGCCCGCTGCCGCAAGCCGATGATCGTGTCCACCGGCATGAGCGACTACGACGAGGTGGCGGCCAGCGTGAATTTCCTCAAGTCGCGCCAGGCCCCGCTCGCGCTCATGCAGTGCACGACGCAGTACCCGGCGCCGCCCGAGATGATGCACCTCGGCGTCATCCGCCGCTACGCGGAGGCCTTCCGCGTGCCCGTCGGCCTCTCCGACCACAGCCAGGGCAACTACATGTCGTTCGCGGCGGTGGCGCTGGGGGCCACGATGATCGAGCGGCACTTCACGATCAGCCGCTCCTGGCCCGGCCCCGACCAGCAGGCGTCGCTGGAGCCGGAGGAGCTCGCCGACCTCGTGCGCGGCGTGCGGCGGATCGAAGTGGGCCTCGACGACCGCAAGGAGGCGAGCCCGCCCGAACGGGCGCTGCAGGCGCTCTTCCGCGAGAGCGTGGTGGCGGTGCGGCCCGTCAAGCGCGACACGACGATCGCGCGCGAGATGATCTGGGTGAAGCGCCCCGGTGCCGGCATTCCGTCGAGCCGGATGGAGGAGGTCATCGGGCGCGTGGCCAAGCGCGACCTGCAGCCGGGCGACATCGTGCGCTGGGAGGACATCGGCTAGGTGCTCGTCGCCGTCACCGGCGGCAGCGGGTTCATCGGCCGTCACCTCGCGGTGGGCCTGCGTGCGCGCGGCTGGCGCGTGCGCCTGATGGATCGCGCCCCGCTGCCGGCGCCCTTCCCGTGGGGGCTCGGCGACCTCGCGGGCGCCGACTTCGTCGCCGGTGACATCACGGAGCGGGCGGGCCTCGAC
>CAYQQT010000693.1:0-2304 GCA_964419375.1 uncultured bacterium | reverse complement strand
GACGAGCGCCGCCGCCACCGTCACGGCCACGCCGAGCGCCTTGGCGGTGGCAAGGGAGGCCCCACCCGCGAGCGCGCCCGCGGCGAGCAGGACGGTCCACGCGGGCGCGGTGGAGCCGGCCATCGGCATGCCGGGGTTGTAGGAGAAGCCAGCGCCCTCGGCGAGGTTGCGGGCGAAGTGCAGATGGATCCATGAGTCGTCGAGAGGGAAGCCGGCGGCGTGCGCGATGGCGCGCTCGCGGACGAGGAAGAGCACCAGGGGCACGACGGCGGCCAGGACGACGAGCGCGTCGTCTCGCCGGTCGCGCACGCTAACGCTCGCGGATGAGGGTGTAGCCCGCGTAGCGCACGGGCCGGCGGTCGACGGGCAACACGTAAAGGTAGCGGCCGTGCGGAATCTCGATCTCGCGCAGCCCCGTCGGGCGCGCGGCCGCCGTGTCCCAGTGGTCCACGAACCACACGAGCTGTCGCACGCGCGCGGGCAGGCTCACCTCGCTGTCCGGCAGGGGCGTCATCTCGGAGGCGAGCTGCGGCGCATAGTAGCCGGGGGGCTTGGCGCCCACGTGCAGCTCGAAGATCGAGTACTCGGGCAGGTAGAACATCGCGTGGCGCAGCCACGGATACGACCGGGGATTGCCGAGCTCGGTGATGATCACCGTCTCCTCGGGCGCGTACAAGCCGCGGATGGCGTCCACGAAGGTGCGCACGACCTGCTCGTGCTCGCGCAGCGCCGCCGCCGTGCGGCTGAACACCCAGTCGTGCGCCTCGTCCTGCGCGCGCTGGCGCCAGGCGGTACGCGCGCTGTCGAAGTCGCGTGGCGCCGGCCGCGCGTTGACGAAGAAGGCGCCGTTGACGAGGACCATGAGGGTGACGACGGCCGCGGTGACGGCGACGCGCAGGCGCGGATGTGCCGCCGCATCGCCGGGGGCCGCCACGAGCACGCGCGAGAGCAGGATCACGAGCGCGGGCAGGAACGTCAGCACGTAGCCGGCCTGCCCGAAGTGCACGAGCGTATAGACAAGGACGGGCGGCGCCGTCCACGCCACCAGCAGCCATTCACGCCCGCCCCAGCCATAGCGGCGGACATACGAGGGCAGCAGGAAGGCGGCGAGCGCGAGCGGTCCCAGAGCGACGAGCACGGATTCCAGCAGGTAGCGGGATTGCCGCAGCGTGACCTCCAGCGGCCCCCCCACGATGGACGTCGGTCTCACCACGGAGTCCGCGAGCTGCCACGAGGCGACGAGGTAGCGCTCGAGACCGCCCGTGAGCCAGATCGTGGGCAGAAACCACGCGAGCACGCCCGCGCCGATGATCGCCAGCCCGACGACCGTCGTGCGCAGCCGGCGCCCGCCTCCCATCAGCACGGCGGCGAGCCACAGGGGGAACAGCAGGAGCAGGATCGACTGCCGCACGCCGCCCGCGAGGCCCAGGTAGCCCGCCGCCAGCCATGCGTCGCCGGCGCTGCCGCGCGCGGCGCGGAAGGCGAAGTACGCGATCACGGAGGCGCACAGCGCCTCGGCCGCATAGGTCAGCCCCACGGAGCCGTAGAACCAGAAGAGCGGGCTCACCGCGAGCAGCGTGGCGGCGGCGAGCGCGGTGGCCCGGCCGTACACGGCGCGCGCGAGGAAGTAGACGACGAAGGTGGTGGCGCCGCTGAAGACGACGGCGAGAACCACGTAGGCGGCGGTGGCGTCCTGGAGGATCCAGTTCACCATCCGCCCCAGGCCGACATAGAGGATGTAGCCGGGAGGGTGCGGCTGGTGCTTGGCGACGTCGTACTCCTTGAGGGCGAGCGCGAACTGGACGGCGTCCCAGTTGTAGAGCATCCGCGCGCGGTACGGCAGGCGGGAGACGACGGTCAGCACGGACAGCGCGAGCGCGCACACGACATCCCAGCGATCCGCGCGGCGGTCCATGGCAACGGTGAAGTATATACGGCGCGTCGAGGGTCAGCGAGGGGCGGCGGCGAGGGCGGCGGCGCCGAGGACGCCGCTCCACTCTCCGAACCGGGCGCGCTCGATCTTCAGCGATTCGCGCGCCAGGATCGTGGTGGACAGCAGCACGCCTCTCGCGACGTCGTCGAACAGCTCGGGCAGCGATTCGATCACGCCCCCGCCGAGGATGAGCGCGCCCGGGTTGAGCAGGGTGACCGCGTTGGCGACGGCCATCGTCAGGTAGCGCCTGCAGTCGGTCCACAGGGCACGCGCGAGGTCGTCGCCGGAATTGGCGGCGGCGGCCACCATCGGCGCCGTGAGCGCGCCGGCGTCGCCGCCGCAGAGCTCCGTCAGGCGCGTGGCCGTGCCCG
>CAYQQT010000692.1:0-2306 GCA_964419375.1 uncultured bacterium | reverse complement strand
CGCTCCTCGATATTCCGACAGAATACGAGAATACGTCGCCCCTGACCGTCGACCGCGGCCCGCGATAATCGCGGGACTCGGCCTGCGGCCATTGTCCCGCTTCGGTTGCGCCGACCAGGACGAGGCGCCCTACTATCGTATGGATCGCGTCAATCCAAGCGGAGCGCCAAACCACGTGGTCGCCGGATCCCCCCCGCCCCGCCGCCCGGCCCGGCACCAACCGAACGGTTAACGCGCGCCCTTGGCGAGGTAAAACGACAGCGTCTCCAGCTCGATGGAAAGATCGACGTTCTTGAGACGGACGTCGCGCCCGACCTTCAGCCGGGACGGCGCAAAGTTCAGCACGGCCTTGATCCCGGCCGCCACCAGCTGATCGGTGACGGGCTGCGCCGACTCCGACGGCACCGCGATGATGGCGATCTGGATACCACGAGCCTTGATCTCGCGCGCCATGTCGCGGCTGGCGATGACGGGCACGCCCTCGATCTCGCGGCCCGCCTTGGCGGGATCGTCGTCGATGATCGCCGCGATGCGGAAGCCCTGGCGGCTGAAGCCCTTGTAATGGAAGAGGGCGGATCCCAGGTTGCCGAAGCCGACGAGCGCCACCGGCCACTCACGGTCGAGGCCGAGGATCTTCTGCAGCTCCGCCTTGAGGCCGGAGACGTAATAGCCGATGCCGCGCACGCCGAACTCGCCGAAGTAGGCGAGGTCCTTGCGCACCTGGGCGGAGTTCAGGCTGAAGCGCTCCGCCAGCTCCTGCGAGGAGATCGTCCTCACGCCGTCCTCCTCGAGCTGCAACAGGCAGCGCGTGTAGACGGAGAGCCGGCGGATCGTCATCTCCGGGATCTTCGGAAGCCTGTAAGTCGAGCGCGGCATGTGTCACGGGGCCGGCCCGGCGCTCGGCGCGCCGGGCCGGCGGTGCATCATTCCGGCGCTACTTGATCGGCTGCACGAAGAGCAGGATCATCGCCACCACGAGGACGTAGATCGCCAGCGACTCGATGAGCGCGAGGCCGATGATCATCGCGGTCTGGATGCGCGCGGCCGCGCCCGGCTGCCGGGCCATCGCGTCGACGGCGGAGGCCACCGCTCGCCCCTGCCCGAGCGCGCACAGGCCGGCCGCAAACGCCATCGCGAAGCCGGCCACCAGCACCGAGTACGGACCCACCCAACCGCCCGGAGCGGCGGTGGTGGCGGCCGTCGTCGCCTGCGCCAGTGCCACCGCGGGAACTGCCAGAACTCCCATGACTGCCAGAATCAGTGAACGTCGCACGACCGTCCTCCTCTGTACGTGTGGTCTGCTGTTGCTGTGCGGCCGGTTCAGTGGTGCGCCCCCGGATGGTGCTCTCCCGAATGGTGCTCGGCCTCTTCGATCGCCCCTGAGATATACAGCATCGTCAGCATCACGAAAATGAACGCCTGCAGGAACGACACAAGGATCTTCAGCGGGTACAGGAAGCCCACCGTGAACACAATCATCACCGCGCCGCCGATGCCGCCCACCACGGCCCCGATCGAGCTGCCCGACAGCGCCCACCCGATGAGCCCCTCCAGCCCCATCAGGAAGAAGATGATGGCGAGCAGGATGTGGCCGCCCACCATGTTGCCGAAGAGGCGGAGGGTGAGCGAGAGCGGGCGCGCGAGATGGCTGATGATCTCGATCACGAACATCAGCGGCTTGAGCGCGAGCGGCACCGGGCCCATGAAGTGCTTGAGGTAGGTGATCGCACCCTGCTTGCGCACGCCGATCCAGTGGTAGGCGAAGAAGACGACGAGGGCGCACGCCGCCGTCGTGTTCAGGTTCGCCGTCGGCCCCGCCATGCCCGGCACGAGGGACAAGAGGTTGGCCCCCAGGATGAACAGTCCCAGGGTGGCGATGAGCGGCAGGTACTTGCGCCCCTCGTGCCCCATGACGTCGTCGATCATGCCGATGAACTGCTCGAGGACGACCTCGATCACGTTCTGCAGCCCCCGCGGCACCAGCTGCACGTTGCGCGAGGCGATGAAGGCCACGGTGGCGAGCACGATCATCACCAGCCACGTGTACGTGACGTGATCGGGAATGCCGGGCAGGCTGAAGATGGGCGGATGCTCGATGACGTCCACTTACACCTCCTGCCGCGCGGCGGCGAACCCGTGCGCGATGACCGCGCACGGCAGCACCGTGAAGCCGGCGAGCAGCGCCACCGGATGCGCCCACCCGGACACGAAGAGGAGGCCCGCCACCGCCGCCACCAGCGCGAATCGGAGGGCGGCCCCCACGTACCACAGGGCGCCCGCGAGGCCGGGCGCGGCCGCCGCCACCT
>CAYQQT010000691.1:0-2308 GCA_964419375.1 uncultured bacterium | reverse complement strand
GCCGGGGTGCTGCCGAGCGCTTGGGGGGCTATCGAGGAGCGCCGCGGCTTTGCCGCGGTGCTGCCGAGCGTAGGGGGCTTGGGGGACCCGTCGAGTCCCCCATCTAAATCAATCGCCCCCCATGGCGCTATCATGCCCGCGTGGCGCTCACCTGGCCCGATTACGCGGTGCTCGCCGGCTCCCTCGCCCTGCTGCTCGGGATCGGCGTCTACTTCACGCGGGCGCAGCACGACACGGTCGACTTCTTCCTCGCGCGCCGGCGCGTGCCGTGGTGGGCGGTGTGCCTGTCCTTTCTCGCCACCGAGATCAGCGCGGTCACGATCATCTCCGTGCCCGCCACCGCCTATGCCGAGAACTGGGAGTACGCGCAGTACTTCGTCGGCTCCAGCCTCGCCAAGTTCGCCGTGGCCTTCCTCTTCATCCCCGCCTTCTATCGACACAACGTCGTCACCATCTACGAGTTCCTCGAGCACCGCTTCGGGCGCGCGAGCCAGGTCACCGCCTCCATCTTCTTCTTCATCACGCGCCTGGGAGGCTCGGGCGTGCGCCTGATGGCGGCCTCGCTCGCGGTCTCCATCCTCATGGGGTGGCCCATCGTGCCCACCATCGCGGTGTTCACCGTCATCTCCATCGCGTACATCGCCACCGGGGGTGTGACGGCGGTGGTGTGGACGAACGTCTTGCAGGCGCTGCTCTTCCTCGTCGCGGGCGCGGCCACGCTGGCCTTCCTGTTGTGGAGCATCGAGGGTGGCGTGGGCGCCGTCGTCTCCACCGCGGGCGCGGCGGGCCGGCTCAACGTCATCAACTGGGGGCCCGCGCTCGGCGCTCCCGATTTTCTGCGGCGGGTGCTCACGGAGCCGAACATCTTCTGGGTGGCCGTTCTCAACGGCCTCGTGGGGTCGATGGCCGCCTTCGGCACCGATCACGACCTCATGCAGCGGCTGCTCACGGTGGAGACCCGCCGCGAGAGCCAGCGCACGCTGTCGCTCACGCCACTCGGCACCTTCGTGACCCTGGCGATCTACCTGAGCCTCGGCGCGGGCCTCTTCACGTTCTACGCGCAGCACCCGGAGCTGCCCGTGTCGCGCCCGGACGCCATCCTGCCTCACTTCGTTCAGCAGGTGATGCCGGCGGCGATGCGCGGCCTCATGCTGAGCGCCATCGTGCTGGCGTCCATCGATTCGCCGCTCGGCTCGCTCTCCGCCTCCTTCGTGACCGACATCTACCGGCCGCTCATCGTGCGCGGCCGCGGCGAGCGCCATTACCTCTTCGTGTCGCGCGTGGCGGTGGCGGTGTTCGGCGCCGTCCTCGGCGTCCTCGCCTACGCGTTCTCCTTCTTCGACAACATCCTCTGGCTGGCCTTCAAGATCTCGGGCGTGACCTTCGGCTCGCTCCTCGGCGTCTTCCTGCTCGGCCTCCTCACGCGCCGCCGCGTGGCGGACACCGCGAACGTGGTGGCGATGATCGCGATGGCCCTCGTCAACCTGGGCCTCCTCGGCCTCTCCGAGTGGAAGATCCTCCCCTTCGCCTGGTCCTGGCTCGTGATCCTCGGCACCGCCGGCACGATGCTGATCGCCGTCGTCCTCTCTGCCTTCTCAACCAGCGGGAAGCTGCAGGCCGCTCAACAACCGTCAGAGGGGGGACGGCGAGATGGTCTCGACTGAGAGGTTGTGAAGGAATCGAGAACACGGGGTTTGAGCGATGCGTAACTGCGCGATCTTCCGTACTCCCAAATCCCGGTTCCGCGATAAATTCACAACCTCTGAGGCGTCCGTAGAGCACGCCTACGGATAGGCGAGGCGCGCCACGACGGCGTCCATCTGGCATTTCCGCCAGCCGTAGGCGGTGAGCCCGAGGACACCGTCGGCGAGGAGCGAGGCGTCGTACGGATCGCGCAGCAGCACGACGGCAAGCGCGCGCGCCCGCGCCTGCACGGCCTCCAGGAGCGCGCGGTTGGACGGGTAAAGGTGGGCGTCGTAGAGAAAGAGCACGGTGGCATCCGCCGCCGCCGCGCGCTCGGCCGCCTGCGTGATCTCGTCCGCGGTGGGCTCGATGCCGACCACGATCGTGTCCGGCGTCACGCCCGCGGGAGCGAAGGCGCCCGCCACGTAGGCCCGCTCGTCGCATACCTCGGGCTCGATGGTGATGCGCGCGGCCAGGTCCGAGAAGCGCGGGAAGATCACGACCACGCGGCCGTTGAGCGCGCGCTTGATATCGGCGCGCCCGCGCGCGACGACGGTCACCGCCCGCGTGGCGATCGCCATCGCCAGCGTGACGCCCTCGCGCTCGGCGGCGGGGCGACCGCCTT
>CAYQQT010000690.1:0-2311 GCA_964419375.1 uncultured bacterium | reverse complement strand
CGGGCGGGTTGCGGGAACGCGCGGCTCGTGGGCGCGTTCGCCTCGAACGGGCTCCACAGGGCAAGCTCCTTGCCAATCTCGCGTACGGCAGGGAGGACTTCCTCGCCGAACAGACGGATGCAGGTGCGCGCGTCGGCCGGGCTGACGAAGCCGTCATTCGCCCAGAACCCCATGATCGACGGCCGCGTCTCTTCGAGGAGCCGGCGAATCTTCGGGATGACGGTCTTCGGCGTGCCCGCGATGATTTGCTGGTTCTGGATCTGGTCCTCGAAGTCGGCGCCGCGCGGGTTGGAGCGGCGGCCCACCGCGTACTCGACGAAGGCCTTGCGCATCCCCGGCGAGAAATAGCCCGACGGGCTCGACCACACGGGGTGCGCGAGGCCGGTGAACTCCCCCTGCATCCACATGAACTGCCGTGCGTTGGCGAGCGCCTTCTCTTCGGTCTCGGCGACGTGGCAGCGCTGCAGATAGCCGCGGAACTCCGGGCCGCCGCTGTGCCCGCTCTCGGCCGCCACCTTGTCGTACAGCTCCCAGATCTTCTTGGTCGCCTCGATCTCGGTGCTGAGCGCGATGTACGGGTATCCCTTCTGCGCGGCCCAGATGATCGTTTCCTTGCTGAGCACGCCCGGGATCCACACGCGCGGATGGGGCTTCTGCAGCGGCAAAGCCCACGGGTTCACGACGCGATGCTGGTAGTGCGTGCCTTCGAAGCGGAACGGCCCCTCCTGCGTCCACGTCCGCACGATCAGCTCGTGCGCCTCTTCGAAGCGCTCCCGGTTGAACGCGGGATTCACGCCGGTGGCGAGCTGCTCCTGGCCGCCGCCGCGCACGAAGCCGGAGACGAGGCGGCCCTTCGACACCATGTCGATCATCGCGAGCTCTTCAGCCAGCCGCACCGGATTCTCGGCAAGCGGCAGCGGGTTGCCGAGGAGCACGATCTTCACGCGCTTGGTCATCGCGGCGAGGATCGACGCGAAGACGTTGCACTTCGCCTGCATGCAGAAGGGCGCGTTGTGGTGCTCGTTCAGCATGATGCCGTCGAAGCCCACCTGCTCGGCGAGCTGGTAGTGCTCGAGGTACTCGTTGTAGAGACGGCTCCCCGCCACGGGATCGAAGTGCTTGTTGGAGAACATCAGCGCGGTGGCGCCGAAGTCGAGCCCGGCCTTCTCGTTGTACGCCGACATCGGCTGCTCGGTGAAGTACATCAGGTGCATTACTTGAGCCCTCCGATGAGGTGAGCGAGCGCTTCTGGCTTCTCCATCTCAACGTAATGGCCGGCGTCGTCGATCACTTCGAGCTTCGCGTTCCGCAGCGTCTTGACGTAGCGCTCGCCGCACTCGAGCGGGACCACGCGATCCTTGCGCCCCCACACGACGAGCGCCGGCGTGGTCACGCTGCCCAGCAAGTGCGGGAGGCTCGGGTTGTACATGTACGGCTTCCACGCGATCCGGAACGTCATCTCGCGGTTGAGGTCCCACTGCTCGAGCGTCCCCGTCGGCGTCTCCGCGCCGAACGTGCGGTCGAACACCGCCTGGTCGGCGAAGCCGAGCCGTACGTAGTCGATGTAGGAGACCAGCGCCTGATCGGCAATCTCGCCGTGCTCCGGCTTGAGGCCCATCGCGCCCACCAGCACGAGCTTTTTGAACCCGCGTGGCGTCATCGTCGCCATCTCGGCCGCGATCCATCCGCCGAATCCGAGCCCGACGAGCGAAACGTCGGTGAGGTTCTTCTCAGCGATGAGCGCCTGGTACACGATGGCGATGTCGCGCACGCTGCGCATCCACGCCGGCCTCTCCGACTTGTCGTAGCCGGGGTGCGAGGGCACGAGCACGGTGTGCTGCTGCGCGAGGGCGTCGTAGAAGGGGAGGCGCTCGGGCGAGCCGATGTCGTGGTGGAGCACGAGCAGCGGCGTTCCGGATCCGGAACGCGCGACGTGCAGGAGGCCGCTCGCGAGCGCGACGGTTTCCGAGGTCCAGGTGGTATCAGCCATGGCGGGGAGTGTACCGCATCGCGGCGTTGATCGAGGATCGCTCGGGATAGGTGCTCCTCGTTCAGCGGGCGCACGATCAGTTCGGCGCGGGTCTCTGGTGTCTTCCCTGTGGCTACGTCGAGTGGGGCGAGGACCGGACACGCCCGAATCATCGCCTGCTGCGCGGACGGCTCACGGCTGGAGCGAGGGTGACCTCGCCCCAGCCTTCTTCGCCGTAATCCTTAGCCGATTACTTGACCTCCTTCGTGGGCGCCCCGCAGCAGTTCCCAGCTGTGGAAGACGTCTTCCCACACTTCGCGCACTTGTATTGCGCCATGGCCC
>CAYQQT010000689.1:0-2314 GCA_964419375.1 uncultured bacterium | reverse complement strand
TCGGATTGGCGAGGAACTCGTGCAGGGGCGGATCGAGGAGACGGATGGTGACGGGGAGGCCGTCCATGGCGCGGAAGATCCCGGCGAAGTCATCACGCTGAAAGGGCAGCAGCTTCTGCACGGCGGCGCGGCGCGCGACGGGCTCGGAGGCCATGATCATGTCGCGCACGATCGCGATGCGCTCGGGCGCGAAGAACATGTGCTCGGTGCGCACGAGCCCGATGCCCTCTGCGCCGAACTCGCGCGCGCGTTTGGCGTCCTCGGGAGTGTCGGCGTTGGCCCGCACCCCGAGGCTGCGATAGGTGTCCGCCCACCGGAGCAGCTCCTGAGCTTCCGGGCACGGTGGAGGCGGCATGAGTTTCACGGCATCCACGATCACCTCGCCCGTATCGCCGTCGATGGAAATAAAATCGCCTTCGCGTACGATCCGTCCGCCGGCTTCGAACGTTCGCCGTTCCTCGTGAACGACAACGTCGTTGGCGCCCACGATGCAAGATTTCCCCATTCCGACCGCGACGAGTGCGGCATGCGACGTCCTCCCGCCCCGCGCGGTGACGATGCCCTGGGAAGCGTACATACCGGCTACATCCTCCGGCGACGTCTCTGCCCGTACGAGGATGAGCTTCTGTCCGTTCTTCGCCAGCTCCACCGCCCGATCCGCGTCGAACACCACCTGCCCGACGGCACCGCCTGGCGCGGCCGCCAACCCCCGGGCCAGTAAGCGGCCTTCGGCGAGTGCCTTGGCTTTGTCCCGGGAATCGAGGACGGGAACGAAAAGCCGTCGTAACTCCTTCGCATCGACTCGCAGCAACGCCGTGTGCTGATCAATGACGCTCTCGTGAACGAGGTCCACGGCGACGCGAACGGCCGCGCGTGCCGAGCGCTTGCCCGAGCGCGTCTGCAGCAGGTAGAGCTTGCCCTCCTGGATCGTGAACTCGATGTCCTGCATGTCCTTGTAGTGCCGCTCGAGGCGGGCCGCGATGGCGAGCAGCTCGTCGTAGATGACGGGCATGCGGTCGCGCAGCCGCTCAATACGCTCCGGCGTGCGGATACCCGCCACCACGTCCTCGCCCTGCGCGTTGGCGAGGAACTCGGCGTAGAAGCGCCGCTCGCCCGTGCGCGGATCGCGTGTGAAGCCCACGCCGGTGCCCGAGGTCTCGCCGAGGTTGCCGAAGACCATCGACATCACCGTCACCGCCGTGCCCCAGTCCGCAGGAATGTTGTTGATGCGGCGGTACTCGACCGCTTTCTTGCCGAACCAGGAGTCGAACACCGCCTTGATGGCGAGCCTCAGCTGCTCGCGCGCGTCTTGAGGGAAGGGCGCGCCCGTGCGCTCGCTCACGATGTCCTTGTACGTCTGCGCCAGCTTGCGCAGCTCGGAGGCGGGCACCTCCGGATCGCTGTCCACGCGCAGCCGTGCCTTGAGCTGGCTGAGATGCTCCTCGAAGGCCTCGCGCTTGATGCCGAGCACCACGCCGCCGAACATCGTGATGAAGCGGCGGTAGCAGTCCCAGGCGAAGCGCTCGTTGCCCGTCCACTCCGCGAGCCCTTCTACCGTGGTGTCGTTGAGGCCGAGGTTGAGGACGGTCTCCATCATGCCGGGCATCGAAACGCGCGCGCCGGAGCGCACGGAAACGAGGAGGGGGCGCTTGGCGTCGCCCAAGCGGCAGCCCGTGTCCTCTTCGAGCCTGGCGAGGCTGGCGAGCACCTGCTCCCACATGTCGTCGGGGAACTTGCGGCCCGCGCGGTTGTAGTGAGCCCAGGTCTGCGTGGTGATCGTGAAGCCCGGCGGCACCGGAATCCCGAGGTTGGTCATCTCCGCGAGCTCGCAGCCCTTGCCACCGAGCAGGTTACGCATCAGCGACGAGCCTTCTGCCTTGCCGGAGCCGAAGGAGTACACGAATTTCGTCATAGGCGCAGGTCTCCGTCCTGGGCGACAGGAAAAGTCTTTTAACATTACATGATTACGCTCAGTAGTGTCAATGTTCCCACGGAGCGCGGCTCCCCTGCCCGTCGCGATCACGGCCGTCAATCTCTCTTGTCTCGTACGCCCCTCCCCGGGGAAAACGAAAAGGCCACGGGTCGCTTGACCCGTGGCCTCGAACATCGCTGCGCCACGGGCCTGGCTCCTGCCCGTGGCGTCCGTCGTCGACTAGTGCGCGGACGCTCCAGGCAGGCCCGGCAGGGCCAGCAGGGTAATCAGCCCCAGGAGCGTCAGCGGCATCGTCGGATTCATAGCCTGCGCAGTATAGGCCTCGCCGCGGGCACCGGTCAAGGCGCGCCTGCGACAGGTGCGCCTGCGACAGGCGCGCCT
>CAYQQT010000688.1:0-2323 GCA_964419375.1 uncultured bacterium | reverse complement strand
AGGAGGAAGTCTCCCTCAGCCCGGGCGAGACCTACTCGGTGCGTCCGGGGCGGCCGCACCTCGTCACCAACGGCGGCGAATCCTCCGCCGTCTTCCTCGTCCTGCAAGGCGTGGGGGAGTACGACTACGTCGCCCTGACGTAGAAGCCCCTGGACGATACCCGCCCACGCGGTCCGGTCAGAAAGCATCCGTTCGGCATCGGCCGACAGGCGGCATCCGGCCGAATAGTCGTTCGTGATCGGTGACTTACGGGCTTTGCGGGGCGTCTGGCATCCACGTTGCGTATACACCCTGCCATGATCGAGACAATCATCCGCATCACGATGGTGGCCGTCTTCGCAGTGGGATTGATGAACCTCGCGCACGGCGTGTGGATCGCGTTCCGCCTCGAGCGGTACACGCGCCTCCGCTACCCGGAGCTCGCGAGGAACCTTTGGTTCCCGATCTTCCAGTCGCGGCGCGACGTGGCCGTCTGGCTCGCGACGTGGCGCTCGATTCTCGGCTCGGGCGATCCGATGCTGGCACTGCTGCGCGTGGAAGGCCGTACGGTCGTTGCGCGCTATGTGCAGCTGCTGGGCGGCTCGCAAGGATGGGCGCTGGCGCTGGGATTCCTGGTGCCGACGCTGGCCTGACGCTCTTCGGGGGGAGGGCGTTGGGGAGGCCGTGAGCCGCGAGGCTCACGGCCTCTTGTCTTTTTGGGCTACTCGGCGCTCAGCATCAGCTTCACGGTGACACGCCGCTGCCGGGCGGCCTCTTCCTTGCCGCTGTGCAGAGGCCCGAGCCCCACGGAGTGGAGCCGTGAAAGATCGGCGCCGTGCTCGATCAGGAAGCGGCGCACCGCCTCCACCCGGCGCTGGCTGAGGGCGATGTTGTAGTCACGCGGGCCGGTGGCATCCGTGAAGCCTTCCAGGTCGACGGTGAGCTGGGGGTTGTCCTTCAACTCCTTGATGATGGCGAGGAGCGCGCTCTGAGCGCCGTCGCTGAGATCGGCGCGGTCGAAGGCGAACTGTACGTGCACGGTCTCCACGAGGTCGCGCTTGTGGCGGGCCGTCCACAGGCGGGTGAGGCGGCTGTTCGCGTCGTCCGCGCGCGCGTAGGCTTCGTCGGCCCGGCGCTGCGCCCACCTCGCCGTCTCGCTCGACTCCGCCACGCGGCCCTCGATGCCGGTGAGCTGAGTGTCCAGGCGCACCGTCTCGCCCGAGACGCGTCCGACCCGCTCGTCGATCTGCGCTTCCTTCTTGCCCACCACGTCGTTGACCCAGCTGCGGGTGGCGCAGCCGTCGAGCGCCATCGCGGCCACCATCACCATCACTGCCGGCGTGACTGCTCCTCGCATTCCGTCCTCCTCTGTTGAAGGTCACAGCAGTGGTGCGGTCCGCGAGAGCGCGAAATGCAACGCGCGCGCCAACGCGCGAATCGCGCACTGGCGTCGCATCGCGCGTGCGAAGGCCGGGCGCGCGCGGTCGCACGCGAGACAGTGGTGAACACTTCGAGTCACGATCCTGACGCTGGAGGCGCCGTATACTCGTGCGCGGAGGAGCACGTGGATCAGAAGGTCGCGCTCGTCACTGGGGCTTCGCGTGGCATCGGCCGCGCCGTCGCGCTCGCGCTCGCGGGGGCCGGCTTCGCGGTGGGGGTGAACTACGCGCACGGGCGCGAGCGGGCGGCGGCGGTGGTAACGGAGGTCGTGCGCGCCGGTGGCGCCGCCGCGTCCTTCGAGGCCGACGTGAGCGATCCGGCGGCGGTGGCGGCCATGTTCGCCGCCCTCGACGCGCGCTTCGGCCGCCTCGACGCCCTCGTGAACAACGCCGGGGTGGGCGGGCGCGTGGACAGCATCACCGCCATCGACGACGCCACCTGGAGACGCGCGCTCGCCGTCAATCTGGACGGCGCCTTCTACTGCCTGCGCGCCGCCATCCCGCGCATGCAGGCGGCCGGCGGCGGCCGCATCGTCAACATCTCCTCGGGCGCCGCCCGCACGGGGGGCTCCATCGGCGCCCACTACGCGGCGAG
Organism: uncultured bacterium; assembly: GCA_964419375.1. GTDB lineage: Bacteria > Methylomirabilota > Methylomirabilia > Rokubacteriales > CSP1-6 > JBBDXO01. The sequence goes on along the minus strand of CAYQQT010000688.1, from coordinate 310 downwards.
CAAGGCGGGCATGCTCGCGCTCACGGCGAAGGCGGCGCGCGAGCTGGCGCGCGACGGCATCGCGGTCAACGCGGTGCTGCCGTCGGTGATCGAGACGGACATGCTGGACGACGTCGCGCGCGGCGCGGCGGCGCAGGAGCGGCTGCGCGCCACCTTTCCCATCGGGCGCTTCGGACGTCCGGAGGAGGTGGCGGCGGTGGTGCGGTTTCTCTGCACGGAGGCGCCCGACTACCTCACGGGCGAGTCCATCAGCATGCGGGGCGGACGCTTGTAGTTAGACCGGATTATTCATGGAATATCCGCGCCAGCG
>CAYQQT010000687.1:0-2327 GCA_964419375.1 uncultured bacterium | reverse complement strand
TCGGTGATCGACGGCCAGCGCAACATGGTCGCCCTCACGCACACGGCGGTGTCGCTGTGGGGATCCCGCGTGGTGGTGCCGGGCACGGGCATCCTGCTGAACAACGGCATGATCTGGTTCGATCCGGAGACGGGCAAGAACAATTCCGTGGCGCCGGGCAAGCGCGCGCTCGTGAACATGGTGCCGGCGCTGGCGTTCGTGAAAGGCCGGCCGCACCTCGCGCTCGGAGCGCCGGGCGGGCGCACGATCATCTCCGCCATTCCCCAGGTGATCGCCAACCTCGCCGACCGCCCGCGGATGTCCGCGCAGGCGGCGATCGACGCGCCGCGGCTGCACACCGAGGGGGGCGAGGTGCTGGTGAGCCATCGCGCGGACGCCGCGGCGGTGGCCGGGCTCGCCCGCCGCGGCCACACGGTCGTCGTCAAGGAAGAGACGTACTCGACGCTCAACTTCGCGCGTCCCGTCGCGGTGCGCGTGACGCCCAAGGGTCTGGAGGCCGGCGCCGAGTCCTACTCGGCGGCGGCCGCCGCCGGTATTTAATTACGTGGGGGGCCCCGACATGGCCCCCCACGCCCCCCAACGCTCGGAAGCGTCCCGGGAAACCCGGGACGCTCCTCGATAGGAGGATGTGCATGGCGCTCGAAGAGAAGGTGATCGCGAGCTGGAAGTACAAGAAGGGGTCCCTGGACCAGAAGACGGCGTTCCTTTGCTACCTGGCGGCCAATCTCGCCGCCGGCAACACCCACTGAGCCAAGCGCGACCTGGCAGGTGCCAGGGCATCGGGCGCGAGCGAAGAGGAAGTGCGCGAGGCGATCAGCTTCGCCATCCGCGCCAACGCCGCCAAGACCCACGCGGACATCCTGAAGGTCTACAGCGATGGCGGAAGTTAGCCTGACCGCGGCCTTCTCCACCGTCCCCGCCGACGAGGCGGAGGAGTTCAAGCGCGTGATCGTGGAGACCGTCGAGCAGATCGCGCGCGACGACGGCACCTTCAAGAAGGCCAAGCTGGTCTTCACCGAGTCCGACGAGCGCTGCGGCCTCACCGCGGAGCTCGATGGCGTCAAGAAAGAGGGCGTGCCGTTGTCGATCGACATCGACACGCTGGAGGACGCCAAGACGTCCGCGGGCGCGCGCGCCACGCTCAAGGAGGCGATTCGCCTCTACTTCCGGAAGGTGCAAGGCCGGTAGTGGACGACGGCGTCCTGCTCTTCGCGTACCGGGACTGCCTGTTCCGCGTGCCCGAGGGCGTGCAGCCGCCGAAGGCGGGCTCGCGCTTCTTCTGCCGTCACCTCGACGTCCGCGCCGGCGAGCGCGTTCTGGAAATCGGCGCCGGCTTCGGGCTCGCCGCGGTGCTGGCGGCGAGGGCGGGCGCGACGGTCGTGGCCACGGACGTCGTCGAGGACGCCGTGCAGGCCATTCGGACGAACGCCGCCCTCAACGGTGTGGCCATCGACGCGCGCCTCGGCGACTGCTACGCGCCCGTGACCGGCGAGCGCTTCGATCTCATCTGCACCAATCCACCCCAGATGCCGACGCCGCCCGGGCGCGAGCGTCTGGACGCGGCGGCGGCGGCGGACAACGGCGGTCGCGACGGCTGGGAGGTCCTCGACCGCGCCATCACGGGCGCGCCCGCCCACCTGCGTCCCGGCGGCCGCCTCGTCTTCACCATCTTCGCCTTCCTCGGTCGCAAGACCGCGTTCGCCAAGCTGGAAGCGGCGGGGCTTCTGCCCGCCGTCCTCGGCACCGAGGCGCAGGCGTTCCCCCGCATCGGCTACGAGCGGCTCGAGCACCTGCGCGCCGTCGATCCCGAGGGCACGCTGGCGGGTGGCGAGGCTCCCACCACCGTGGAGCGGCTGGCCATCGAAGGACGGCTGCCGTGACGCGACGGCTCATCGTCAACGCCGACGACTACGGCATCACCCGCGGCGTGAGCGAGGGCATCCTCGCCGCGCATCGCCACGGCATCGTGACGAGCACGACGGTGCTCGTCACCGGCGACCTCGCGCCCAACCTCGTGGCCCGCGCGCGGGAGTGCGGGCTCGGCCTCGGCGTGCACGTCAACCTCACGCTGGGCTCGCCCCTCACGCGCGGCCGCTCGCTGGTCGATGCGGGCGGGCGCTTCGTGCGCGACGCGCGCCGGGCGGCGGCGGTCGCCGACGCCACCGACGTGCGCGTCGAAGTGGAGGCGCAGCTCGACCGCTTCGAGACGCTGTTCAAGCGCGCGCCCACCCATCTCGACAGCCATCACCACGTCGGCCTCTACGCGCCCGTGCGCGACGTGGTCCTCGACGTCGCCCGCGCGCGGGGCCTGGCCGTGCGCAGCCAGG
>CAYQQT010000686.1:0-2330 GCA_964419375.1 uncultured bacterium | reverse complement strand
ACTGCGCTCGGGCGAGCGGGTGACGGAGCCCGCCCGACGGGGAGCCACCCCGACGACAGGACCCGCCGGTGCTGCGAGCGTCGCTCATGAATAATCCGCCGCTAGCGTCCCTAACCGCCGAGGTACAGCCGCTTGACCTCCGGATCCGCCAGCAGCGCCGGCCCCGCGCCTTCGAAGCGATTGCGCCCCAGCTCCAGGACATACCCGCGGTCGGCGATGGCGAGGGCGCGCGCGGCGTTCTGCTCGACGAGCATGAGCGTGTAGCCCGTCCGCTTCATCTCCACGAGCTTCTCGAAGATGAGCGCGACGAACTTCGGGGACAGCCCCAGCGACGGCTCGTCGAGCATGATGAGCTTGGGCGACGTCATGAGGGCGCGCCCGATGGCGACCATCTGCTGCTCGCCGCCGGACATCGTGCCCGCCTTCTGCTTGCGCCGCTCGGCGAGGATGGGAAAGAGCCTGTACACCACGTCGAGGGAGGCCGCGATGCGGGCGGCGTCGCGCTCGATGTAGGCGCCCATCTCGAGGTTCTCCAGCACCGTCATCTGCGGGAAGACGATGCGGCCCTGGGGAACGTAGGCGAGACCGCGGCGCAGCACGAGATCGGGCCGCAGTCCCGTCATCTCCTCGCCGTTGAAGACGATGCGGCCCTGGCGCGGTGTGATGAAGCCGACGATCGCCTTGAACGCCGTCGACTTGCCGGCGCCGTTGGGACCGATGATGCTCACGATCTCGCCGGGCTTCACGTGCAGGGAGACGTCGTGCAGGATGTCGATCTTGCCGTAGCCGGCCGTGATCCTTTCCGCAAACAGCAGCGTGGTGTCCATGCTCGCCATCACGCGCGCGCCTCGCAGATATAGAGGATGTGTGGGTACGGCAGCAGGTCGACCATGCGGTGACGGCGCACGCGGAAGCCGGCGTCGGTGAGCGCGGCCGTGAGCTCGTCCGCGCTCCAGTACCGTACCGGCGTGGCGGGGGCCATCGCCTTGTCGAGCGCCCACGTGAACCAGCGCTTGAGCGTGGGCTGGGTATCCACGTCCTTGACGAGCAGCATGCCCCCCGGCGGCAGGCACCGCCGTAGCCGGCGCAGAAGGGGTGGCACGCTGCCGGGCGGCACGTGATGGATGATGTCGAGCATGTACGCCGCCGCCACCTCGTCGTCGCCCTTGAAATCGCGCGCGTCGCCCTCCTCGTACTGCACGTTGTCGATGCGCAGGCGCGCCGCCGCCCGGCGCGCCTGCGCGATACGGCGGCCGTTGACGTCGAGCCCGCGCACGAAGCGGCCGGGCGCGGTGGCGGCGTAGTAGAGCGAGAAAAGCCCGAACCCGCACCCGATGTCGAGCACCGGCCCCGTCGCCGGAAGGTACTGGCCGATCTCCTCGAGAAATCGCTGGCGCATGATCAGAAAGCGCGCGCGGCAGTACGCCCGCACGATGGGGTCGTCGTAGGCGGCCACGATCCTACGTACGGGGTCGTTGCGCATAGAGCTTGAACGCGGGGCGCCATTCCACGAGCTCGTAGCGCGAGGCGAGCCGGTCGCGCAGCTCGGGAAAGCGCTCGATCCGCTCGTGGCCGCCCGCCGGCCAGCCGCGCTCGAAGACGGCGATGAAGCGTGGCGGGTGCGCGTCCAGGTCGCGGATGAACTCGCGCCGCAGGGCGGCGGTGATGGGCGCCTGCTCCGCCGTGAAGAGGGGAAAATCGTACAGCAAGCGCGTGGGCTGGCGCGCGTCCAGGCGCAGCAGCGCGTGCACGCCGCCCTCGGCGGTATCGAGCACCTGCACGCGGTCGCCGGGCGCCATGCGCAGACGCAGGTCACCGGCGAGCTGGCGCACGACGCCCTCCTTGTCCCAGAGCCGCCCCGCCGGCGCCGCCTCCACGCCCTTGACGCCGAGGAGGACGGCGGCGGCGACGAGGCTCAGTGCCAGCGGCGCGGCGAGGATGAACCGCCGCGCGGCCATGAGCGCGTCCAGCTCGCAGAAGGCGAGGACGGCGGCGAAGGCGGCGAGCGGGTAGAGGTGGTACTCCCAGCCCTTGCCCTGCCCCACGTAGTGGGCGAGCCCGTACGCGATGCCGAGCGCCGCCACCGCGTGGCGGGGACCGAGCCGCCGCCCTCGCGCCGCGCTCGCGAGCGACAGCACCACGGCGAGCGTGATCGGGATCCACACGTGCCACCGGTGCACGACCCATTGTGCGGGGCGACCGACGGCGGAGTACACGGGCACGAGGTAGCCCACCACGATGTCGCTCCAGGCGCCGAGGCCGCCCGCGGCCGCCAGCCACAGCACGAGCGCGGCGGGCACGACGGCGGCGCCGGCGGCGAAGATCGCCGC
>CAYQQT010000685.1:0-2332 GCA_964419375.1 uncultured bacterium | reverse complement strand
CGGCAAAGCCGTGGCGCGCCTCGATCACGCGCTTGCTCATTGCTTGCCGAGCCAGGCGAGGTCGCCGTCCACGGAGTTCACCGTGACCACGACGGGACCGTGCGCGTGATAGGCGACGGCGGTCACGGAGGCGGTGGCGACGCTCACGCGCTGGAAGAGATCGAGGTGCGTGCCGAGGGCGGTGGCCACGGCCACCTTGATCGGATCGGCGTGGGAGACGGCGACGATCGTCTCGCCCGGGTGGCGGGCGACGAGGCGCTGGAGAGCGGCGGCCACGCGCGCCTGCATCTGCACGAACGACTCGCCGCCGGGAAAGCGAAACCCGCTCGGGTGCCGCTGCACGATCGACCACTCGGGCTTGCGCGCGAGCGCCTTCAGCTTCGCGCCCGTCCACTCGCCGAAGTCGCATTCGAGCAGGCCGGCGTCGGGCCTCACGCGCAGCCCGCACGCCGCCGCGATGGGCGCGGCCGTCTCGCGTGCCCGCTCCAGCGGCGAGGCGTACACCGCCTTCACGCCCGGCACCCCGGCGATCCGCTTGGCCACGGTCTTCGCCTGGCGCTGGCCTTCACCGGAGAGGTGCAGGCCCGGCGCGCGCCCCGGCAGCACCTTGCCCGTGGTCGGCGTCACCGCGTGGCGCACGAAGAGCACGAGGGTCGCCTTGGGGAACACGTGGGGCTTGGCGGCGGTGGCGGGCATCGGTGCAGGATAGACGTCCGTATCCGCGCAGCGCAAGCGGACCTCTGCGGTACACTCCCCTTCATGTCCGACGACCTGCGCGCGCGCTTCGACGCCGAGCTGCTCGTGGCGGGCCTCACCCTCACGGGCGCCGACTACGACAACCTCTTCGAGATGTGGGCCGAGCACCTGCCGGAGCGCGAACGCCTGCGGGCGGACGTGCCGGCGCCGGACGAGGAGCCGTGGCGGTGAGCGCGGACGCGCTCTGCGACCTCGACCTCAAGGGCGTGAGCGAGGCCATCGCCGCCGGCAAAGTCTCCTCGCTGGAGGTCACGGAGGCGTACCTGCGCCGCATCGAGCGGTATGACGGCGTGCTGCAGTCGTACATCACGGTGATGGCCGATGCCGCGCGCGCCCGCGCGTCGGCGGCGGACACCGCCCAGCAGCGCCGCGAGCGGCGTGGCCCGCTGCAGGGCGTGCCCATCGCGCTCAAGGACCTCATCGCGGTGGCGGGCGTGCGGATGACGGCGGGCTCGCGCGTGCTCGCCGACCACGTGCCCGACGCCGACGCCTTCGTCACGCAGCGCCTGCACGCGGCGGGCGCGGTGATCCTCGGCAAGCTGTCGCTGCACGAGTTCGCCTTCGGCCGGCCCGTCACCGACGGCCCCTTTCCCACCGGACGCAATCCGTGGGACGTGCGCCGCGCCCCGGCGGGCTCGTCCTCGGGCTCCGCCGTGGCCGTCGCCGCCGGCCTCTGCGCGGGCGCGCTCGGCTCGGACACCGGCGGGTCTATTCGTGGCCCCGCCTCCATGGTCGGCATCGTCGGTCACAAGCCGACGTATGGGCTCGTGAGCCGCCGCGGCGCGGTGCCCATGGACTGGTCGCTCGATCACATCGGGCCCATGACGCGCTCGGTGTGGGACAGCGCGGTGATGCTGCAGGCGATCGCCGGCGAGGACGAGGGCGACACCTCGACGCGGGGCGCCCGCGTGCAGGACTACACCCGCTCGCTGGACGCGGGCGTCAAGGGCATGCGCCTCGGGCTGCTGCGCCGCTACTACATGGACTGGCCGGGGCTGCACGAGGACGTGCGTGCCGCCGCGCTCACCGCCTTCGACGAGCTGAAGCGGCAGGGCGCGGGCGTGGAGGACGTGCACGCCCCCACGCTCGACCTCGCGATGGCGGCGTGGGTGGCCTTTCTCGCCGAGATGTACGAGTACCACGCGGCCACGCTGCGCGCGCAATCCCAGGATTTTCGCGAGAGCCTGCGCCCGCGCATCTACATGGGCGCCCTCGTGACCGCGCCGGATTACCTGCGCGCCCAGCGCGTGCGGGCGCGCCTGCTGCGCGAGGTCAATGCGCTCCTGGAGAAGGTGGACGCGCTCATCTTCCCGGGCCAGGCCTCGCCCGCCATCCCGTTCGAGAGCGTTCCGATGACGGGCGTCATGCCGACCTCGGGGCGCTTCACGGCGCCGTGGAACCTGCTCGGGCTGCCCGCCGTGGTGGTGCCCTGCGGCGTGAGCGCCGACGGCATGCCCGTGTCCATCCAGATCGTCGGCCGCGCCTTCGACGACGCCACCGTGCTGCGTGTCGCGCGGGCGTACGAGCGCGCCACCGAGTGGCACACCCGCCGGCCCCAGCCGCAGGGCTGGACGGC
>CAYQQT010000684.1:0-2338 GCA_964419375.1 uncultured bacterium | reverse complement strand
CGCGGCGACACCTCGCGCAGCCGGCTCAGTTGGGCCTCGGTGAAGCGCATCGTGACCAGCACGTTCAACGACGGCGCGCTCATGACTCGGCGCCGCGCCGGCGCACCGTGTGCTCGTAGAGGAGGAGGCCGCGCTTGATCAGGCTGGCCACCACCTCACCATAGAAGTGGGACATCGGATTGAGCCGGGCCTTCGCGAGCCGCTCGTCGACCCCGAACTTGCCGGTGAGATCGAGGCCCGTGTACCCGCGCGACAAGTCCTCGTCGATGAGCGGCTTCACCCACGCGTAGCTCTCCTCCGTGACCTCCACCACCACCGCGCCTTTCACTTTCGACCCCGGCTCGATGCCCACCGCCACCCGCACGGGACCGTGCACAGTCACCTCCGTCATGAACACGACGGAGCCCACGAGGCGGCCCTGCTCGTCCCGGCCCACGTAGAACCGGTATACCTCGTCGTCCGGGGTCCAGCCCCATTCCGTTCGCAGCGCCTGCCGGTCCGCCTCCGTGAGCCGGACTTCCCTCACGAAGAAGCGGCGCGCGCCCGCGGTGAGCGCGACCACGGCGTCACGATCGGATGCGAGCACCACGGGAGGCGTGATGTGGGCGGCGGCGGTGGACGCGAGAGCGACGACGGCCACCACCACCGCCACCAGCCGCGCTGGGCATCGGCGGATCATACCGCGCGCTCCTTTCTGACCCACAGCTCGTAGAGCGAAATGACGGTGATGAGCGTATACCCGATGCCGAACATGGAGCCGCCCACGAGCACCACGGGCGCGAAGCCCGGCGCCACGAAGCGCGTCAGCCACATGCCGCCGATGTCGAGGATGGTGCCGACGAACGGCAACGACACGAGCACGGCTTTCCTGCCCTCCGCCAGCCGCGTGAAAAGAAAGATGAGTCCCAGGATACCGGCGATGAGGGTCTGGCCGAAGAGGTGCGTGTGGCTCGTCTGGATGAGCAGCGGCGTGCGCATCCACACCCTCGCGCTGTCGCTGATCTCGTCGATCTTGATTTCCTTCTCCGCGCTCATCTGGCCGTGGCCCATGTGCGTCATGGGCATCTCGGGGCCGAGGCTGGCCTGCACGTCGGCCGGGGTGAGGCCGACGGCGGTGGCCGCCTGGACGAAGGCGGCCACGGCCCCGCACCCGATGCCGACGAGGAACAGCGTACAGAACAGCTTCGCGCTCAGCGGGAGCGCCGACAGGTAGATCCCTTTCATCGCGCTGCCCTCAGAAGTTCACGACGAACTGCAGCTGGAACTGATGACTGGTGTCGTCCCCGTCCAGGATGGCGACCCCAGGCTTCGATTCCGAGAACACGTTGCGATTGGAGTGATTGAGCCGGTACTCGAGCTTCATGTCCAGCCAGTCGATGAAGTGACGCGTGCGCGCGTAGGTGACGCCCGTCGGCTTGAGGTTCGGGATCAGGCGCGAGAGATGGACGATGGGCGCCAGCGTGAACGACTGCAGAACCTGCTCGGTGCCGGTGCGGGCGCCGTCCATGTCGTCGAAGTAACCGTAGCGGAGGGACACGCCCATCCAGTCATTGACGTCGTAGTGGGTGAGCAGGTAGAAGCCGAGCCAGTTGCGGTCGCTGTCCGCCTCCGCCATCGCGATGGGCCGCCCCACCTCGCGGGTGAACACGCGGTCCTCGCCGCCGTACACCACCTCGCCCGCGAAGAGCAGGCGCGGCGTGGGAGACCACGTCACGTCGGCGTCGATGATCCAGCGGTCGGCGCTCTCCGTGTTGGCGCGCTCGGCGCCAAAAGAGCCGCCGATGCCGAAGGTCAGCAGGCCCTCGCGCGCGAAGGGCGTGAACCCGAGCCGGCCGCCGAAGGTCTTGGCCTTGTTGTTGTCGTCGAAGGGATCGTGCGTGGTCTCGTTCTCCCATCGGTTGACCATCCACACGGTGACGTCGAGCTCCGGCATGAACTGGTAGGCGAGCACGAGGCCCGTGCCCTTCTGCGGACGGCCGAACTGGAAGACCTCGGACGTGGTGGCAGTGAGGTTCAGCGGCTCGTCGTGACGCTCGATGCCGAAGGGCAGGTCGAAGCGCGCCAGCGACACGGAGAGGCCGTTGCCGATGGGCACGATGCCGGTGATGTTGAACTTGTCGAGCACGACCTCCGTGGTGGGCGTCTCCGCGCCGAACCGCTCGCACGCGTCCCCCGCCGGACAGCCGCGGCGGTCGGTGCTGGCGGCCGGGATCAGGTGGCTGTGGGCGTCGCGGTGGCTTTCCACCTCGATGGCGGCGCCCGCGGACAGCCAGGAGGCGAAGGACTTCGACACGCCGAAGCCGAACTTGTCGAAACGGAAGTTGGAGCGGCGCGCATC
>CAYQQT010000683.1:0-2357 GCA_964419375.1 uncultured bacterium | reverse complement strand
GCGCCGCCTCGTCCGGACGAGGCGGCAGTGCCGGCACCGGGCGCCCCTCGGGCGCGCCGGTGGCAGCGACGGCGGGCACGAGGTTGATCACGTACGTCTTGGGCTGCCGGGCCGTCCACACGCTGGCGCTGATGATGACGGCCGCCGCCAGCGCGCCGTGGACGATCGCGGAGACGACGGTGGCGGTGACGGGGATGGGAGCGCGCCCGAGCGCCGGGCCCATCGAAAGCCGCCTCCGCGCGCTCAGGGGCATGGCCACGGCGGTCACCGTCAGCGGTCCCGCACGGGTTCGGTGACCATGCCGAGGCGCTCGATGCCGGCGCGGCGCACCTGGTCCATCGTCTCCACCACCGTGCCGTACGCGAGGGCGGCGTCGGCCTTGAGATAGAGCGTCTTGTCCGTGCGGTTGCCGAAGGCCGCGCGCAATTGGGCGTCGAGGCCGCCGGGCGGCACGCGCCGGTCGTTGAGGAAGAGCTGTCGGTCCTTGGTCACGGTGAGGACCATGCGCTCTTCGACGGCGGTCGGCTTGGCGGAGGCGCGCGGGAGATTGACGTCGATGCCGCGGTACATCATCGGCGCCGTCAGCATGAAGACGAGCAGCAGGACGAGCACCACGTCGACGAACGGGATGATATTGATCTCGGCCATCGACGTCCCGAGGCGGTGATCGCCTTCCTGCGTGTCGAGCTTAAACGCCATCTTTCACCGGCCGGCCCACCACCTTGGGCGTGGGACGGCTCATGAGATTCAGCAGCTCGAGCGAGAAGCCGTCCATCTCCGTCGCCCAGTGCTTGACCCGGTTCACGAAGTAGTTGTACGCGATGACGGCGGGGATGGCCGCTGCCAGGCCCGCCGCGGTGGCGATGAGCGCTTCCGAGATGCCCGGGGCCACCACCGCCAGGCTCGCGGAGCCCTGCGATCCGATGCCGTGGAACGCCGACATGACACCCCACACGGTCCCGAAGAGCCCGATGAACGGTGTGGCGGAGGCGGTCGTGGCGAGGAACGGCAAGTAGCGCTCGAGCTGGGCGATCTCCAGCCCCGCCGCGCGCCGCATCGCCCGCTGCGCGGCGTTCAGCCGCTCGCCGCTCACGTCCTCCACATCGTCGAGGTCGTCGCCCTCCGCCGCTTCCTGGTACGCGGCGGCGTAGATCTGGGCGAGGGGGCTGTCGCGGTTCTTCCTGGCCGCGCCCTGCAGGGCGGACGGACGCCGTCCCTCGCGGAAGATCTTCAGGAAGCCGAGCGTCTGGCTCCGCACGCGCCGGAGCTGCCACCACTTCTCGACGATGAGCGCCCAGCTCACCACCGAGAACAGGGCCAGCACGGCGAGCACGAACTTCGCGACGGGTCCGGCATTCCAGACGAGCTCGAGGACACCGGCACTGAACGGGTCAGAGTTCGGCACGCGCTCTCCTTGCAGTTTTGTGTTTCATGATACGGAGCGGGCCCCCTCAGTGTCAACAAATTTGCCCGAAAAATTCAGGCTTTTCATTGACTTTGCGCGCAGGCGACCCGTATAACCGAGGCGTGGTGATGCTCGCCGCGATCGTCCTCGCCGCCCTCCTCGCCGTGCCGGCGCCGGGGGCGGCATCCGACGTGCGCGCGGCCGTGGAGGCCTTCGTTGCGCGCGCCTCCGGCGTGAGCCTCAGCAGCCTCGTCATCGAGCAGGATCTGGCCCTCTATCATCCCGACGGCCGGCGCCAGCAGTCCGGCGGCGAGCAGCGTGTGCTCCTCCGCCTGCCCCGCCAGCAGCGCGTGGAGCAGACGATCGACGGCAAGCGCGAGGTCCGGCTCGCAGTGGGGGATCGCGCGTGGGTGCGCGCCGCCGACGGCAGCGTCTACGAGGCGCCGGCGGCCACGCTGCCGCGCGATCGCACGCACCTGCTCGTCCCCTTCCGGCGCTCCGCCGCCGACGTGCTCGCTGAATGGCGCGCGCTCGGCATCCGCGACGGCGTCTCGCACGTCACGCGTGTCGCGGGACGGCCCATCACCGTCATCGGCGCGCTGCCGGGTGATCGCGAGAGCCCAGCCGTGTGGCTCGATGCCGAGTTCGGCGTCGTGCGATTCATCACGCGCGAGACGCTGCCCACCGGATCCGCGCTGATGGATCTCGCTTTCTCCGAGCACCGCCCCTTGGCGGGCGGCTTCTTCTTTCCCTACCGCCAGGAAGCCTTCGTGGACGGCAAGATGGTGGTCCGCATCACGGTGCGCTCCGTCGCGATCAACACCAGCCTCCCCGACGCACTCTTCGACCCCGATTCATTGCGGCGCGCCCGCTAGCAGAGCGCTCAAAAATGCCCTATCGGAATATCGAGGAGCGCCACGGCTTTGCCGGGGTGCTGCCGAGCGCTTGGGGG
>CAYQQT010000682.1:0-2360 GCA_964419375.1 uncultured bacterium | reverse complement strand
CTAGGCTAGCCCTTCAAATACTTATCGAACCAGCCGACGCAGCGCTTCCAGCCGTCGGCCGCCGCCTCCGGCTTGTAGGACGGCCGGTAGTCGGCATGGAAGGCGTGCCCGGCGCCGGGATAGATGACGATCTCGACGTTCTTGTTGCCGTGCTGCTTGAGCAGCTCGCCGAAGCGCCGCGCGTCTTCCGGCTTCGGGTTGGTGTCGGTCTCGCCGAAGAGACCGAGGAACGGCACCTTGATGTCCTTGGCGACGTCGAAGCCGGTGACCGGCCCCGAGTCGCCCTCGTACGGACGTCCAGGCGGCCCGTACCACGCCACCGCGGCCTTGATGTCGGGGTTCGTGGCGGCCACCTGGATGGTGGTCGAGCCTCCCCAGCACCAGCCCGTGACGCCCACGCGGTCCGCCTTGGCGCCGGGCCGCGTCTTGGCCCATTCCACCGCCGCCTTGAGGTCGCCCAGCGTCTGCTCGCGCTTCTGGCCGAGCACGATCTTGACGATGTCCTGCACGTTCGTGAGCTACGCCACGCCGCCCTCGCGCTTGAAGAGCTCGGGCGCCACCGCGTGGTAGCCGGCCTTGGCGAAGCGGCGCGTGCTGTCACGGATGTACTCGTGCACGCCCCAGATCTCGGAAATCACGAGGACGATGGGATGGCCCGTTCCGGAGGCGGGCCGCGCCTCGTAGACCGGCATGCCGTAGTCGCCGATTCTGACCTCGAACTCGCCGGCGGCGAGGCCGTCGGTGTCCGTCTTGATCGCCTGTGCCAGTACCGTGTCGGCAGCCAGGGCGTAGCCGGCGAAGGTCGAGCCCGCCACGAGCAGCTGCCGCCTGCTCAGGTCCATCGTGTCCGCCATGTCCGGGGGTCCTCCTTGGGGTTTTGTCGGCCGGTCTTCCGCAGACCGGATGGTACTATGCCCAAACACGCTGTACCGGCGCTAGGTTTCACGGCCCGTCGAAAGGAGGTGGAATGGATCTCCTGGAGGCCAAAAGCCGCATCGCCGAAGCGCTCGTGGAGTCGATCTTCCGTCGCGCGCGCTACGAGGTGCAATCGTTTCAGAGCGGGCCCACGCCGCTGCGTTTCGGGCGTGAGGATTACTCGCCCGACTTCCGCGTGTCCCAGCGTCTGCCCGAAGGCGACGAGCGCGAGTACCTCGTCGAGGTGAAGTATCGCCCCTCCGTCGAGCAGTACATCTCCGTGGAGAACCAGCGGGGCGACCGCTCGGTGTTTCTTCTTGCGCGCCGGCAGTGGCCCCAGCTCTACTTCGTGCTCGTCACCGAGCGACCCGAGCCGGGCCGCTCGTGCTTTCAGGCGGTTCCCTTCGGAGGCCTGCGCGCGGGAGAGCCCTTTCGCGCGGTCGACCTCGCCGATCTCAAGGAGTTCGGGCTCTTCGCGCACAACGTGCAGGATCACGAGGAGCTCGTCCGTCGCATCTTCGGTCTGCTCAGCGGCTAACCCGGTTCGGTACAGCATTTGCGTCTATCAGGGGGCATCCTTCCAGGAGAGTACCGATGATCGTCTCGCAGGGAAGGTTTTGCCGGGTTGCCAACGTCTATTTCGAGGAGGAACCGAGCCACGTAGAGGCTGATATCGTTCACTATATTCAGCGGGCGTCGCCTGTGCCGGACTCTCATTACTCAGTGTTCTGCACGATCGTACTCAATCTGGGTAGAGAGCCCGACGCCTTGCTGGCGGCCATGCACAAGAAAACCCGGAACGAGATTCGCCACGGGATGCGCAAGGGGCTTCGTCACTCCGCCTGGCGCAACAACCTGACGGTCCTCGAGCGGGCCTGCGACTTTTATGACCGCTTCGCGGCGCTCAAGGGCCTGCCCCCCGCGGACCGCCGGTACCTGCGCCTGCTCGCGCAGGCCGGACAGCTGGACCTGTCCGTGGTCCGGGACGGCGACCGCGACCTCGTGTGGCACGCCTACTACCGGACGCCGGCCCGGGTGCTCAACCTGATCTCCGCATCACTCTTCATGGCCCACGCCGACCCCACCGAGCGAGCCCTCGTCGGCATCGCCAACCGGTATCACACGTGGATGGACATGCTGATGTACAGGCAGACCGGGATTCCCCTCTTCGATCAGGGCGGCTGGTACGAGGGCACCACGGACCAGGAGAAGCTGCGCATCAACAACTTCAAGGAGCGGTTCGGTGGCACCATCGTCCGCAACTTCGACTGCCACCGGGCCATCACCCCAAAGGGCGCGCTCATGCTGAAGGCGCGCGGCCTGCTCGACCGCCTCGGCATCGACCGCTGGAAGCTGCAGCGGCTGGTGCGCAGAGGGCTCCCGCGCCGGCGGCGCCGCGAGGTCGAGCTTCCGCCGGCCGCACCGCTACCCGCCGCGGATGACCA
>CAYQQT010000681.1:0-2362 GCA_964419375.1 uncultured bacterium | reverse complement strand
GCCTGGATTACCGCGATGCGGTCGGAGATGACCATCGCCTCTCCCTGGTCGTGAGTGACGTAGAGGGTCGTGATGCCGAAGCTCTCGTGCAGGCGGCGGATCTCGAAGCGCATTTCTTCGCGCAGGTTTGCATCCAGGTTGCTCAGGGGTTCGTCGAGGAGCAGGATCTCGGGCTCGACCACGAGCGCGCGCGCCACCGCCACCCGCTGCTGCTGGCCGCCGGACAGCTCGGCGGGATAGCGGCCCTCGTAGCCGACGAGCTGGACGACCCGCAGCATCTCCCGCACGCGGGCGGCGCGATCAGCGCGCGTCACGCCGGACTTCAGCCGCAGGCCGTAGCCGACGTTCTGCGCCACCGTCATGTGGGGCCAGAGCGCGTAGCTCTGGAAGATCATCGCCATCCGCCGCCGCTCCGGCGGCACCAGGCTCGTCGCCGACGACACGCAGCGCTCGCCCACCCAGATCTCGCCGCTCTCCGGCTTGAGGAAGCCCGCCACCAGCCGCAGCGTCGTGGTCTTGCCGCAGCCGGAGGGGCCGAGCAGCGCCACCAGCTCGCCGGGCGCGACGTCCAGGGACAGCGCCTCCACGGCGGCGACGTCGCCGTAGCGCTTGGTGAGCCCCGTGATGCGGACGCCCGGCATCGGGGCTACTCGCGCACGCCCATGAAGTCGCGCCCGAGCACGCGCTGCATGAGGACGACGATGGCGAAGGTCATCACGAGCATGAAGATGCCGAGGACCGCGATGGCGCCGAACTGGCCCTCCTCCTTGAGGTCGAAGATGACCACCGACATCACCTTCGTGTTGGGCGTGAAGAGGATGATCGACGCCGACAGCTCGCGGATGACCCCGATGAAGACGAAGCACCAGCTCGCGATGAGCCCGCTGCGCGCGAGCGGCGCTGTGATCTCTCCCAGCACGCGCAGCCGGCCCGCGCCGAGGTTGCGGCCGGCCTCCTCGAGGTCGGCGGGAATCGTCCGGAAGGTCGCGTCCGACTGCGCGAAGCCGACGGGCATCTCCTTCGTCACGTAGGCGATGAAGAGGATCCACAGCGTGCCGTACAGGACGAAGGGAGGGCGCGTGTACGCGATGAAGAGCGCCACGGCGAGGACGACGCCCGGGATCACGATGGGCGCCATGGCGAGGAAGCCGACGAGCTGGTGGCCGACGATCAGCCGCCGGCGGCCGACGTAGGCGAGGAGGGCGGCGAGGGCGGTGGCCACGCACGCGGTGAGGATGCCGAGCTTCAGCGTGTTGAGGATGGCGTCCTGCGTGGAGCTGTACTCGAAGAAGGTGAACGCCCAGTTCTTCAGGGTGAAGTTCTGCCAGGTCATCGGCTGCGCCCACGCGCGCGCGAAGGCGGCCTTGGCGAGGATCGCGTAGGGCAGGAAGACGGCGCACGCCATGACCGCCAGGCACCCCAGCAGCGCCGGGTAGCGCCACATGCCGAGGGCGACGCGGCGGCGCTGTCCGCCCTTGCCGCCCACGGCGGCGTAGCCGCGCCTGCCGAGCAACCGCTTTTGCATGGAGAGCAGCAGTCCGGTGGCGACGAGCATCGGGATGGCGATGGCGGCCGCCGTCTCCACGCGCGGCGGGTACTGGAACATGCCCCAGATCTGCGTGGTCAGCGTGTGGAAGCCGGCGGGCAGCGCGAGGATGGCGGGGGAGCCGAAGAGCGCGAGAGCCTGCAGCACCGCGAGGACGAAGCCGCTCAGGATGGCGGGCGCCACGAGGGGCAGCGTCACCGTACGCGCCACGGTAAGGCGGCCCGCGCCGAGCATGGAGGCCGCCTCCTCGAGGTCGGAGGCGATCAGCTCCAGCGTGTTCGCGATCATGACGTAGACGTACGGAAAGGTGTAGATGGCCACCACGAACACCAGGCCCGTCATGCTGAAGATGTTCATGAGCGGGCTCTCGCTGCCGGTGACGCTGCGCCAGATCTTGTTGAGCGCGCCCGCGTTGGGGCCGGCCAGCATGACCCAGGCGAACGCGCCCAGGAAGGGCGGGGTCACGAACGACGCCATCACGAGGCCGCGGATCAGCCCCCGCCAGGGCAGGTCCGTGCGCGCGGTCAGCCACGCCAGCGGCGCGCCGATGGCGACCGACGCCAGGCCCGTCCAGAACGCCATGACGACGGTGTTCCACAACGCCTTGCGCAACTGGAGGTCGGCGAGGACGCCGGCGTAGTGCGAGGCGGTGACGCCGTGCTCGCCGCGCACGCTCATCACCGCCAGCCAGCCGATGGGCAGCGCCATCAGGATGACGAGGGCGAGGGCCGCGAGCACCCACACGGGTAGCGAGCGGTCCCACCCCTCGAAATGCGCGGCGGCGCTCTTCACCTAGCGCGGATTATTCATGAGCGG
>CAYQQT010000680.1:0-2364 GCA_964419375.1 uncultured bacterium | reverse complement strand
CCAGCGTGCCCGCGTCGCCCGCCGCCACGAGGGCCGCGTGACGGCCGTCCGCGAGCACCTCCGGCACCACGCCCACGCGCGAGGCGATGAGCGGGCGCCCCGCCGCCAGATACTCGAACACGACGCGCGACATGCCTTCCGACTCCAGCGGGACGTAGAGCGCGACGTCGAAGGCGGCCATGACGGCAGGCAGGTCAGACATCCAGCCCGCTAGCGTGAACTGGGAGTCGAGCCCCGCGCGCGTGATTGCTTCCGCGATGACCCGCTCCATGGAGCCGTGACCGACGAAGGTGAACCGGGGCCGGATGCCGCGTGCGGCGAGGCGGGCGGCGGCCTCCACGACCACGGTGTGCCCTTTCATGTAGCGGAGGCCGCCTACCATGCCAACGAGCGGCGCGCCCGCCACGCCTCCCACCACCCGTCGCACGGTGGCATCGACCGGCTGCGGCCGATACACGTCCGCGTCGGCGCCTCCCTGCAGCACCACCACGCGCTGCGGTTCGACGAGTCCGGCGGCGATGTACTGCCCGCGGATGGCATCGGTGACGGCGATCACAAGCGACGTCGCGTGCTTGTAGAGCCACCGGTTGCCTGCGTGCGCGCGCACCGCCTGCACGATGTGTCGCGTGCGCACGAGCGGGCGCCGCGCGCCCGCTAGACGATTGGCGACGGCGGCCAGCCAGTGCTCCTTGCCGCGGTGGACGTGCACCACCTCGACCTCCTCCAGCCACGCGCGCAGGCGGCGCACGTCCGCCACGTCCCCGCGCGGATCGACGCCGCTCGAGAAGGTGAACGTCGCGATGTCGGCGACGCCCTCGCGCCGGGCGCGGTCGATGACGTGCGTCTCCGTCCCGCGACGGCAGCCGAGCGTCACCTCGTGTCCCCGCGCCTGCAGCTCGCACGTGATCCGCGCCGCCCAGTAGGCATCCGAGGACCAGCCGCGACACGACATCAGCTGCAGGACCCTCATGCGCGCCCCGTGAGGCGGCGATACACGCGCTCCACCGTCTCCACCGAGCGGTCGGGGCTGAACTCCGTTTCCGCCCGCCGCCGCCCGGCGGCGCCCATGGCCCGTGCCCGCGCCCGATCGGTGACGATGGCGCGCAGCGCCGCCGCCACGGAGTCCGCCTCGTCGTCCCCGACGAGGTGTCCCGTCTCGCCCTCGACCACCGTCTCCGGCAGCGCGCCCACGCGGCGCGCCACGACGGGCCTGCCCGCCGCCATCGCCTCCAGCACCGCACGGCACGAATCATCCGAGCCCGCCGCCATGAGCGCGAAGCAGTCCGCGGCCGCCAGCACCGCGGGCAGGTCGCGATCGCGATAGCCGGTGAAGGTGACGGCGCCGCCGAGCCCGAGGTCCGCCACGAGCTGCTCCAGCCGCCCGCGCGTCTCGCCCTTGCCCACGAGCAGCAGCCGCGCGGCGGGCACGTCGTCGAGCAGCCGCCGGAAGCCGCCGAGCAGCAGCTCGTGGCCGCGGTTGGGCGCCAGGCGCGCCACCGACACGATCACGGGCGCATCGCCCAGCTTGAACTCGTCACGCACGGCGCCGCCGTCGGCCGGCGCCGAGAAGCGGAGCAGATCGGCCACGCCCGGAATCCAGAACACGCGGTCGGCGGCGATGCCCACCGCCCGGCACCGCGACTCGATCTGCCGCGACACCGCGAACACGGCGCCCGTGCGGCTATACAGCGCGCGCGAAAGGGTACCGGACTTCACGGAGCGATGGTTGTGAAAGGTGCGGACGAGGGCGGCGCGCCCGCCGTCGGCGCGCCGCGGGCGGACGGCGAGGGCCATCCAGTGATCGTGCGAGTGGTGCGCATGGACGACGTCCACCGATTCGGCGCGCACGAAGCGCCGCAGGCGGCGGGCATCCCGCACGTGCTCCAGCGGCGCCAGGCGCGCCCGCAGGTGGAGGCCTTCGACCACGTCCAGCCCCGCCTCGCGCGCCTTGGCCTCGAAGCGGTCGCCGGGAATCACGCCCAGGCGCACCCGGTGACCGCGCTCCCGCTGCGCGAGGGCCATGCGGATGACCGGATCCGCGCTGCCCGTCCACCACCGGTTCGCCGCCAGGTGCAGGATGCGCAGCGGCGTAACCCTCACGCGCGTACCGCCAGCGTAACCAGCGCGCGATCGAGCACGGCGGCGGGCTCGATCCCGCGCAGGCAGGGATGCTCGATGGGACACGCGCGGTAGAAGCACGGTGAGCACGGCACGGGATGCGCCAGGAGCGCGGCGGCGGCCCCGCGTGGCGCCGTGAGCGCGGGGTCCGTGGGCCCGAACAGCGTGACCACCCGCGTGCCGAGCGCCGCCGCCAGGTGCGCCACGCCGGTGTCGCCGCTCACGAGCGCGTCGATCTCCGAGAGC
>CAYQQT010000679.1:0-2370 GCA_964419375.1 uncultured bacterium | reverse complement strand
CGGCGGCGTCTCGTGCTTCGAAGCGCTGCCGGGCCCGCTCCACGATTGGCTGGAGCTCGCCGATCAGCTCGGGCGGCGCCGGTCGGGCCACGAGGGGCGTGGTGTGCTGTGCGGGGGCGGCCGGCGTCGCGCCGGCGCACAGCGTCAGCGAGAGCAGCGCGATCGCCCAGCGGCGGAAGAGAGCCACATCCCCACCATACCGGATGCCGCGGCGAAGCCGTGCCGCCCCTCGACAACCGGGGCACCGTCGACTTAGTCGAAGGCGACGATCTCGACCCAGTTCGAGCCCTTGCCCGTCGGGTACTTCTGCAGCAGCTTGAGCGCCCCGCTCCCGCGGTCGATCTCGTAGACCGAGATCGTGTCCGACTTCTCGCCGCTCACCACCATGTGGCGGCCCTTCGGGTCGATGCGGAAGCCGCGCGGCTGCTTCTCGGTGGGCGTGCTCGACAGATAGGTCAGCTTGCCGGTGGCGGCGTCGACACTGAAGGCGCCGATCGAGCTGCTGGTTCGCTCGGCGGCATACAGGAACTTGCCGTCCGGCGTGACGTGCAGGTCGGACGCCCAGATGTCGTTCGAGGTGTCGCGCGGCGCCTGGCCCGGCGCGCCCACCGCGCCGCGCGGCGCGCCCGGCACCAGCTTGGTGTCGGTGGGCAGCGCGGAGGCCGAGCTCACCTCGGTCAGGAGCCCCGTCGTCGCGTCCAGCGACAGCGTCGTGACCGTCGCCACCAGCTCGTTCAGCAGAAAGGCGAACTTGTTGTCGGGCGACATGGCGATGTGGCGCGGACCGCTCATCGCCTTCATCTGCACGAGCGGCGGCGTGTTCGCCGTCAGCTTCCCGGTCTTCGCGTCGAAACGGAACTGGAAGATCTGGTCGGTGCCGAGGTGGGGCACGAAGACGTAGCGGTTGGTCCGGTCCGTGATGATCGCGTGGGCGTTCCGGGCGGTCGGGATGACCTGGAGTGGCTCGGACACCTTGCCGTCTTTGCCGACGGCATTGACGCTCACGAGGTGCCCGCCGTAGGACGCCCCGAACAGGTAGCGGCCCGTCTGATCGACCTGGATGTACGGGAAGCTCTCCGCGAGCGGCGCGGTGGAGAGCTGCTTCAGCGCGCCGGTGGAGCGATCGATGGAGTAGCTGATCACCGTGAAGGGCTTGGAGCGGACGGCGGCGAAGAGAACACGCTTGTCGGGGCTCACGCTCATCGGCATCACCGGCTTGCCCGCGTCGACGCGCGGCCCGGCGTGCAGCGTGCCATCGGAGGCGAGCGTGTACATGCCGATGGTCCCATCCTCGGCGTTCGAGACGTAGACGAAGGTCGCCGCCTGGGCGGCGCCCACCACCGTCATGAGCGCGGACACGACGATTCCCGTGACGAGCGCGAGTGCATGCATCGGGCCCTCCTTGGCTCGAGCTGGATCCATTCCGCTCCGACGCTGGATTAGTACCACAGCGCGAGGGGGAGGGAGGCCCGTCACGCCCCGGCGACGGCGTCGGTCTCCAACACGCTCAAGGCGCCCGACGTGCGGCCGGTGCGCCGGTGAGCTCGCTACACCAGTTGCACGAACGGACCGTAGCCCACCAGTACCGCGTCATTCGTGAGCAGCGTCATCGGCTCGGCAAGCGACTGCGCCACCAGCAGCCGGTCGAACGGATCGCGGTGAATAGCCGGTAGCCCGGCGACGCGCGCCGCATGCGCCGCCGTCACGGGCAACTCGGAGAACCCGCTTTGCGCCAGAGCGCGCACGAGCACCGTCGGGTTCGCCTTGAAGTCCCTGCGCTGTAGCCCGCTCTTGATGGCGACTTCCCATACGCTTGCGGCGCTGTAGAACACCTCGTTCGCCGCATCAAGGATGAGGGACCGCGCCCCCTTCGGCAGCCGCCGGGAGCTCGCCACCGCCCAAAGCAGCAGGTGGGTATCGACCAGAACCCTCACTGCCGCTGGCCTTCGAAGGCGGCGATCACCTCGTCAGGCAGCGGTTCGTTGAAGTCGTCGGGCACCCTGAACTTGCCGTCCAGCAGGCCCAGCCGGCGCTTCTTGCCTTGCCGCGCGAGCGGCCCGAGCCGGGCCACGGGCCTGCCGGCCTTCGCAATCACGAACTCCTCGCCCTCCTGCGCCCGGTCCAAGAGCCGCGAGAAATGTGTCTTCGCCTCGTGCACATTGACTGTTTCCATGGTGGACTAAGCTTAGTCCATCTACGGTCAGCCGTCCAGCGCCTCCGGCCCAGCACTCCGCCGCTCCACCGTCAAGAGTCCTTCGCGCCTCCATCGGGCCCCGGTGGTCCGAGGCGTGACTGTCGGTTAGAATCCGACTCGACTGGAGGACGTTGACCCATCGCCGAACAGTGGAATGCCGATCATTCGACCCTCGC
>CAYQQT010000678.1:0-2372 GCA_964419375.1 uncultured bacterium | reverse complement strand
ATGCGGGCGCGCGCGCCGCCCACGCCCGCGAGGCGCGCCTGCTGCGGCTCAAGGTGCTCGTGGGCGCGCTCCTCACCGCGCCGGTGCTCGTGGGCAACATGCCGGAGCTCTTCCCGTGGGCGCCCGCGTGGCTGCGGAATCCGTGGCTGCTGCTGGCCCTCGCCACGCCGGTGCAGTTCTGGGTGGGCGTCGACTTCCACCGGGGCTTCCTGCGCGACCTGCGCTACCGGAGCGCGAGCATGTCGACGCTCGTCTCCCTCGGCACCAACGCGGCGTACTTCTTCAGCGTGGCGGTGACGCTGTGGCCGCACACGTTCATGGCGCTGGGGGCGATGACGTACTACGAGACGGCGGCCACCGTGATCACCCTCGTCGTGCTCGGGCGCTGGCTCGAGCTGCGCGCGCGCGGCCGCACCTCCGACGCTATCCGGCGCCTCGTCACCCTGGCCCCGCGCACGGCGCGCGTGCGGCGGCAGGGCGCGGAGGTCGACGTGCCCACGGCGGAGGTCGTCGCCGGCGACGTCGTCCGCATCCGCCCCGGCGAGCGGCTGCCCGTCGACGGCGAGGTGATCGAAGGCGCCTCCACCGTCGACGAGTCCATGCTCACCGGCGAGAGCGTGCCGGTGGAGAAGGGGCCGGGCGCGCGCGTCATCGCCGGCACCGTGAACGGTACCGGGAGCTTCCTCTTCCGCGCCACCCGGGTGGGTGCGGCGACGACGCTGGCCCGCATCATCAAGCTCGTCGAGGAGGCGCAGGGCTCGCGGGCGCCCATCCAGCGCCTCGCCGACCGCGTGGCGGCGGTCTTCGTGCCCATCGTGCTCGGCCTCGCGGCGCTGACGTTCGCGGCCTGGTGGCTCCTCGGTCCGGAGCCGGCGGTGCTCTATGCGCTCACCAACGCGGTGGCCGTGCTCGTCATCGCGTGCCCCTGCGCCATGGGGCTCGCCACGCCGACGGCGATCATGGTCGGCACGGGGCGCGGCGCCGAGCACGGCGTGCTCATCAAGAGCGCCGCCGCCCTCGAGCTGCTGCACAAGGTGGACACGGTGGTGTTCGACAAGACGGGCACGCTCACGGTGGGCCGGCCCACCCTCACCGACGTGGTCGCGCAGCCGCCCACCGCGGAGGACGAGATCCTCGCCATCGCGGCGGCGGCGGAGCAGGGCTCGGAGCACCCGATCGGTGAGGCGATCGTGCGCGCCGCCAAGGACCGGGGTTTGGCGTTGCCCGCCGTGAGCGAGTTCGTCACCGTGCCCGGGCAGGGCGTGGACGCCATGGCGCCGGATGGCCGCGTGCTCCTCGGCAATCGTGCGCTGATGGCCGCGCGCGGCATCGACGTCTCCGCCCTCGCGGAGCGCGCCGGCGCGCTGGCGGCGGAAGGCAAGACCGCGGTGTACCTCGCCTTCGCCGGCCGCGCCCTCGGGCTCGTGGCCGCCGCCGACGTCGTCAAGCCGGAGGCCGCGCGCGCCATCGCCGATCTGAAGTCCCTCGGCCTCGACGTGGTGATGCTGACCGGAGACCACCGCGTGACGGCGGAAGCCATCGCGCGGCAGGCGGGCGTCGATCGGGTGCTCGCCGAAGTCCTTCCCGAGGACAAGGTCCGCGAGATCATCCGCTTACAGGACGCGGGGCACCGCGTGGCCATGGTGGGCGACGGCATCAACGACGCCCCTGCGCTCGCGCAGGCGGACGTCGGCGTCGCCATGGGCTCGGGGACGGACGTGGCCATCGAGGCCGCCGACGTCACCCTGATGCGCGGTGATCTGCGCGGGGTGGTGGACGCCGTCGAGCTGTCGCGGCGGACGATCCGCATCATCAAGGAGAACCTCGCGTGGGCGTTCGGCTACAACATCATCCTCATTCCCGTGGCCGCGGGCGCGCTCTACCCGCTGTGGGGCGTGCTGCTGTCGCCCATCCTCGCGGGCGCGGCCATGGCATTCTCGTCCGTATCGGTGGTCACCAACAGTCTCAGGCTCAAACGATGGAGGCCCAGCCATGGCAACTGATCCCGTGTGTCACATGAATGTCGAGCCCGCGAAGGCGGCCGCGCAGTCGGCCTACAAGGGGCAGACCTATTATTTCTGCGCGGTCGGCTGCAAGCAGAAGTTCGACCGCGAGCCCGACAAGTACCTGTCGCCCGGCACGTGATGCAGGAACCGCCGCTCCTGCGCGGCCGCGACCGGTACGAGCGCGTGATGGAGGGGTGGAGCGACGACGCCCCCGGCGAGGCGTTCACGCATACCGTGCGCCTCGCCGATCCCGACCGCCACGTGGAGCTCTCCGTCACGGCGCTGCCGTCGCCGACGTATGCGATCCGCGCCGCGCAGTGCCGCGTGCTCGCGGGCGACGTGTCGCCCGCGGCGGCGCGCGGCGTC
>CAYQQT010000677.1:0-2374 GCA_964419375.1 uncultured bacterium | reverse complement strand
GCGCGGTGTCCGATGGTTCCCGCGCCGCGCTCACACGGGGCGCTCCGCCCGCCGCCGTCGAGTCCCTCCCGGAAGCACCAAAAGCCGACCGACACGACACTGCCCCGCATGAACGCGGGCCCGGTAGCGACGGCGCGCGTGTGGCGGCACGCGCGACTTCCCGCCCCGGCGGGGCGACCGAGCCACGCGCGCTCCCGCGCTCCCCATCGCCGCCGCCGCGCGCACCCGCGGATCCCAACCAGCGTCCCGATGTCGCGGCCCCCGGTGCGCCGTCCGCGCCGCCGGCGGCGTCCATCACGAGCCCGTCGGAGACGCCGGCGCCCACGGTGAGTACGCCGCCCAACGAGACGACAGCCACGCGTGAAGCGCCCGGTACGCGGGGTGAGCCCATGACGGCAATCGCGCCGGCCGCCGCCCCACCGCTCCCGCCGCCGACGGTCGCCGCGCCACAGGTGCCGACGCCTACACCGGCAACGCCGCCGTCGCCCTCCGCTCTGCAGCCCGATGTGGCCGATCCGTGGCCAGACCGGGTCGCGACGCTGAAACGGTGGGTCGGCTACATCCCGGAGGTGAGACTCGGCAAGGCGATCGTTCGCTGGGTGAAGTCGCAGCCGCGGTCGGAATCTGAACCGTCGCCGTCGCCGTCAACGCCGCCGCAGGCGCGCTGAGAATGCTGGCGGCGGGGCGCGATACCCAGCCGCCGCTACTGAGGCTCGCTCGCCGGCGTCAGGGACAGGCGCTGGGATCCGCCGGCACCGTCGCGCCGTCGATGTCGATGGCGTAGATGTCGGAGTAGCCCGAGTACGGTCTCTTCGTCAATCCGCCCTGCTTGTTCTTCCGCATCTGTCTGAAGTTCGATGCCCAGGCGACGGTCGCCCCGCTGCAATCACCCCACCCCGCCGACACGCGCGGCTGGTAACGGTAGTTGTCGTTCACCCCCCCGCGAGCGGTGATGCGCCAACCGCGGGACCTCGCCGGTGACGACGTTCGTCATGATGATCTCCTGCGTGTAGGGGCGATTCCAGAACGTGCCCACCGCGACGCCGAAGGCGTCATCCGACGATTCGATGGAGACGAACACCCAGTTCCGCAGCCGCCCCCTCGACACACCGGAGAAGTGACCGTCGGCGTCATTCCAGCTCGCGAGCCCGAACAGCTTCTTGTTCGGCAGCTCGCGCTGCCTCGAGATGCCGGCCGGGTCGTCGGTGGCCGCCTTCGTCACGTCGACGGCGTACACGGCGGCGCCAAGCTCGATGTTATTGACGACGTCGACGCCATGGCAGTCGAACGTGACCAGGTACGTCCGTCCGTCGCTGGCGCTCACCAGGTCTCCGTGACCGCCGCAGAGCGTCCAGAAGCGGACGCCGGCGCCCACCGTGGTCTTCTTATGGTTGAGCGCGTGCGAGTGATACCCGTCGTCGGCGCTCGTCACGACGTAGTTGCCGTCGGGAGAGATGCCGATCCAGCCACCCCCGACGCTTGCCGACACGGACGCGCCGCCGTAGATGCTGCTCATGGTCGGCAGCGTGGCGGGGACGGTGGCGGCCTTCTTCAACACCTTGATGACGCCGCCGATGTTGAGGACCATGTACGGCCCGCTCGAATCGATCCAGTCCACCGAGCCGCCGAGGGCGCCGAGCGCGCCTCCGAGGTCGATCGACCCGACGTTGCTGCAGCTCTTGACGGAGAACCGCGTCAGCGTGGTGCCGCCTTCGTTGAACCAGTACCACGTGTCCCGATCGATGGGATCGAAGGAGCCGTCGAAGTTACCAGGGACGTCCGCGCACTTCGTGGCGCCGTTCAGCGCGGACACGATGTTTTTCGCGCCCGACGCGGCGTGGTGGAACATCAACATGCCGTCGGCGTTCCAGAAGCCGTTCTTCGAGTAGATGTCGTTGTTCGCGGCATTCGGAAACTCGCCCGTGATGCGGCGCACCGTGCTGCCGAACACGGAATCCACGTACGAGCCGCCCGCCTTGGGGAATGTCGCCTCATTCGGTCCGAAGACTCCGTACGCCTGGCTGCCACTCGTGGGCGGCATGCGAACGGAGCCATCGCCGACATAGGCACCGCCGGGTGTCGCCGTAACGAGTGTGATGAGCGAAAGCGCGGCCGTGACGACCGCCATGCGATGCGATGATTTCCCGAGCATCCTGCCCTCTGTTGTTGATTGTGGAGTCGTTCGCGCCGCGCGAGCACACACGTTCTGCGGACGGCGAAGAAGGGCAAGCGGGGGGCCAAACCTCGGCGCACGCCAACTATCGGGGGTGGGGGGGGAACGATTGAACGTTCTACTTCAGCAAGGCGTGTCGAGGCGACGACGTGCGTGTGTCACGAAAAACGCGCAGGGCGCTCAAAAATGCCCAGATCCTAG
>CAYQQT010000676.1:0-2385 GCA_964419375.1 uncultured bacterium | reverse complement strand
GCGGCGCGACAGGGCGCCCATCATCGCCGGCGCACCGCTTCGTAGACCTCGAGCGTGCGCGCCACGTACCGATCGATGGTGAACTCCGCGCCCACGCGCTCGACGCCGGCGGCGCCGAGTCGCCGGCGGCGCTCGGGATCGCGCACGAGCGCCTCGATGGCGGTCGCCAGCGCCCCCGCATCGCGCGGCGGGACCAGCAATCCCTCACGGCCGTCGCGCACGATCTCCGGCGTGCCCCCGGTGTTGGTGCCCACCACCGCCGTGCCGGACGCCATCGCCTCGAAGAGCACGCGGCCGCACGGCTCGGCATCGGAGGCGAGCACGAGCACGTCGAGGCCGCGCATCACGCCGGGCACGTCACGGCGCGAGCCCACGAAGCGGACGCGATCCTCGACGCCGGCGTCCTTGACCGTCCGCCGCAGCGCCTCCGCGCGCCAGCCGTCCTCCTCGAAGAGGGCGTCGCCCACGATCACGAAGTGCGCGGCCACGCCCGCGCGCAGCAGGCGGATGGCCGCCCCCACGAAGTGCTCGTGGCCCTTGCCGAGGCCGATGCGTCCCACGATGCCGACGAGGGGCTCGGCGGCGCCGAGGCCGAGCTCGGCGCGAAAGGGCTCGCGCGGCAGCCCGGGGTTGAACTCGAGGGGATCGACCGCGTTGAGGATCGTGAGCGTGCGCGACCACCCGCGGCTGCCCGCGAAGCGGCGGCGGATCGCCTCCGAGTTGCAGATGATGCGGGTGGCCAGGGGCGCCAGCCAGCGATCGACGTCCCACATGTCGCCATACAACAGATTCCGCGCGTGCCAGACGACCGGCACGCCGGTCAGCCGCCCCGCGAGGCCCGCGCACACGTTGGTCTGCGGGCCGTTGGCATGCAGGACGTCGATCCGGTGGCGGCGGATGAGGGCGCAGAGACGGCGCACGCTCGCCCCCACGCCCGCAACGTCACGCAGCGGCCCGAAGGTGACGGCACGCATCTCCACACCCTCGGCAGCAAGCGCCTGCGGGAAGGGGCCGGCGGCGGGGCCGGCGAAATACGGCGTGACGCGGACGCGGTCGAGGTGGCGCACGAGCAGGCGCAGGCTGTTCTCGGCGCCGCTGAGCTGGGCGACGTGGTGCAGGTAGAGGACGTTCAGCGGCATGCCGCCTCCAGCGCCGCCGTGTACTGCGCCGCCACGCTGTCCCACGAAAAGAGCGCTTCCGCCCGGCGCCGCCCCCGCGCGCCGAGCGCGCGGCACCGCGCCTCGTCGTGGGCGAGAGCCGCCAGCGCATCGCCGAGGGCGCGAGGATCGCCCTCCTCCACGAGCACGCCGCCGTCGCCGACGATCTCGGGCAGGGCCGTGCTGCGCACGGTGACCACGGCAAGGCCGTAGCTCATCGCCTGCGCCACCGCGATGCCGAAGGTCTCGAAGGTGGAGTGGAAGGCGAACAGATCGGCGGCGGCGAAGTAGCCCGCGAGCTCGGCGCGCGGGATGTAGCCGGCGAAGCACACGTGCTTGTCGATGCCGAGCTCCGAGGCGCGCGCCCGCAGCGCGCCCTCCTCGGGCCCGGTGCCGCCGATGACGAGCCTCACCGTGCTCCCCACGTCCAGGCACCGGCGCAGCGCGAGCAGCAGCGCGTCCACGCGTTTTTCCTGGGCCAGCCGCTGCAGCGCGAAGACGACCCGCTCGTCCTTCTCGATACCCAGACGGCGGCGGACGGCGGCGCCGTCGCCGGGCGGGGCCGGGATATCGACGCCGTTGTAGATCACCTCGCCGCGCCCGGCGCCGGCGCCGTACACGGCGTCGCGGCAGTAGCCGGACACGTACGTGGCGCCCGCGACGGAGGCCAGAAGCGCCCGCTGCCACCAGCGCCAGAGGGCGGGCACGCCCGGTCCCGGCACGTCGCGCCCGTTGAGCGTCAGCACGGTGGGCACCCCGAGCACGCGCTCGGCGACGAGGCCGGCCAGCCCCGTCGGCATCAGGTAGTGCACGTTCAGCACGTCGGGCCGCCACGCCCTCACGGCGCGCCACACGGCAGCCACCGCCGACAGCGAGAAGGGCGGCAGCGCGCCCGCCGTCCAGCGATGGCCGGGCACGCGCATGAACGTCACGCGGTCGGCGTAGCGTTCCACGGGGAAGTTCACGAGGGACTCGTACTCGTCGGAGCCGAAGGCGCGCACGACCTCCGCGCCCAGCACCGGCGTGAGCAGCCGCACCTCGTGGTGACGCGCGATCCGCCGGTACACCTCGAGCACCACGAGCTCCGCGCCTCCCACCACGGGCAGAAACGTCGGCGTGAGGACCAGGATCTTCATCGCCGCCGCACGCTCTCGTAGATGTCGCGCGTGCGGGCGGCGATGTCGGGCCACGCGAAGCGCTCAGCGAGCGTGCGCGCCGCGGCCCCCAG
>CAYQQT010000675.1:0-2389 GCA_964419375.1 uncultured bacterium | reverse complement strand
CGCATGAGCGTCGTCTTGCCGGCGCCGTTGGGGCCCACCACGGCCACCGCCTCCCCCGCCGCCACGCGGAGGCTCACGTCCCACAGGGCGGTGAAGGCGCCATACCCCGCCGTCACGTTGTCCACCACGAGCATGGGCGCGCTCACGTGAGCACGATCTTCTCGCCGAGATAGGCCTCGATGACGCGCGGGTCCTCGGCGATCTCCAGCGGCGTGCCCTCGGTGATCTTCTCGCCGTGATCGAGGACCACCAGGCGGTCGACGACACGCATGAGCGTGGCCATGATGTGCTCCACCCACACGATGGTGATGCCGAGCTCGCCGCGGATACGGCGCAGCATCTCGGCGGCGGCGCCCATCTCGGCAGGGTCGAGGCCGCCGAGGCTCTCGTCCGCGAGCAGCAGCCTGGGGCCGGTGGCGAGCGCGCGCGCCAGCTCCAGCTTCTTGAGGCCGCCGGCGCCGAGCAGCGTGGTGGAGGCGTCGATACTGGTGGGCAGGCCCACCAGGGTGAGGATCTCCACCGCGCGCCGCCGGGCATCCGCCTCCGCCGTACGCTCGCGGGCGCCGAAGTGCGCGGCCACCGCGACATTCTCGAGGATGGAGAGCTTGCGGAAGGGGCGGGGGATCTGAAACGTGCGCGCGATGCCGAGGTGACAGACCGCGTCCGGCGTGAGGCCGCCGATCTGCTGGCCGTCGAACCGGATGGACCCCGCCGTCGGCGGCAGCGCGCCCGCAATGCAGTTGAAGCACGTGGTCTTGCCCGAGCCGTTCGGCCCGATCAGCCCGAGGATCTCGCCCTGCCGCACCTCGAACGAGACGGCGTTGAGCGCCGTGAACCCGCCGAACCGCTTCGTGAGCCCGTCAACGCTGAGCATGGGCAAGAGCGGAGGGGGCCTCGACGGCCCCCTCCGAGTGTTCAGCGAGCCGCAAACGGCGACGACGCCGGCAGCGGGAGCACCGGCGGAGCGGTCTGCACCACCTTGGGATAGACGAGCTCGAACTTGCCTTCGATGACCTGGAAGACGGCCGGATACGAGCGCTCGTTCTGGCCGGCGAAGCGGTGGCCGACTGGGAAGAACTTCACGCCGTAGCCCTGCATGGTGCCGCCCTCGGGAATGTCCGTCTCGCGCGCCGCCTTCGCGAGCGCGTCGGGGCCGAAGCCGCCGTGCTTCTGGATGGCGCGCGGCAGCACGTCGTTGAGCAGGATCCACATGTTGTTGAAGCCCATGGAGACGTGGGGCGCGATGGACCCCTCCTTGTCGTAGTTGGCTCGGAAGCGCTTGACCATCTCCGCTGTCATGTCGCCCACGCCCGGCTTCAGCTTCTTGCCGTCGAGGAGCTGGGAGGCGATGGGGTCGAGGGTGTGGAAGCCCTCCGTGTCGCGCCCGAAGGCTTCCTTGAGCTTGTCGAGCTGGCTGTGACCGGCGCCGTGACCGATGTAGGCGCGCACCCGCAGCCCCTGCTCCTTGGCCTGGCGCAGGAAGAGCGAGATGTCGGGATTGTAGCCGGTGTGGAAGAGGACGTCGGGCCGCACCGAGCGCAGCTTGGTCACCAGCGACGAGAGGTCGGGGGAATTGATCGAGTAGCCTTCCTTCAACACCACGTTGAGTCCGAGCTCCTTGGCCTTGATCTCGTTGCCGAGGGCGACGTCGGCGCCGTACGCGCCGTCCTCGTGGATGATGGCCAGACGCAGGTCCTTGGGATCCTTTTTGAGCTTGTCCTTCGCGTACTCCGCGATGTATGCCACCGAGAGGGCGCCGAACTGGTCACCGGTGGCCGTGGGGCGGAACGTGTACTGGAGGTTGCGGCCGTCGAACACCTTCGACGAGATGGCGGTGGTGATCCAGAGGAACTTCTTCTGCTTGTCCACCTTCTCCGCAAGCGGCACCGCGTGCGCGCTCGAGTAGATGCCGGCGAGGATGTCGACCTTCTCGACGTTCAGCAGCCGCTCCGCCTCGTTGATGGCGATCTCGGCCTTCGACTGGCTGTCACCATCGACCTGCACGACCTTGTACTTGCCGAGCACGCCGCCGCGCTCGTTGACGTAATCGATCAACATCTTCGCGCCCCGCCAGCAGTTGAGGGACCCGGCGGCCGAGAACGGGCCCGTGTGGTCGTACAGGATGCCGATCTTGATCGTCTGCCCCTGGGCGTCGGCGGCGGGCCGCGACCACGCCACCACACCCACGGCCACGACCAGCAGCAGTGTCAGCGATATGCGCAGGACTTTCATGTAGCGTGTCCTCCTCGGACGAAAAGTGCCGCTGAATCTAGCACGCGCGCGTGGCGCCGTCCATCGTGGGTGGGTGCGGCGCCGTGCGTTCGGCGGGTCGGATCGGGCTTCGGAGTCCCCGGACCACGTGGATGGTGGCCGATTCGGACCGAGGGCG
>CAYQQT010000674.1:0-2391 GCA_964419375.1 uncultured bacterium | reverse complement strand
AGGCGCGCCGCGAGATCGGCGCGCGCCGGCAGCGGGTCCGAGCCGACCACCTGCGCGCCCGCCCGGCGGAGCAATTGCACGAAGAGGCAGCCGATGGAGCCGAGGCCGATGACGACGGCGGTGTCGCCCGGCCGCACTCCGGCACGCTCGACGGCGCGCAGGCAGCAGGCGAGCGGCTCCACGAACGTGGCCTCTTCGTCCGTGAGGTGGTCGGGCACGCGAAAGGTGGCGTGGCGCACGTTGGGCGCGGGCACGCGCACGAACTCCGCGAAGCCCCCGGGATCGAGATTGCTCTCCTTGAAGGCGCGGCACATCGACTCGCTGCCGCGCGCACAGTAGTGACAGGCGCCGCACGGCACGTGGTGGGCGGCCACCACCCGGTCGCCCGCGCGGAAGCCCTCAGTATGGCGCCCCACCTCCACCACGTCGCCCACCACCTCGTGACCGAAGACGGCAGGGGCAGGAGTGGCGGCGGCGACGATTTTCGCGATGTCGGAGCCGCAGAGGCCGCAGCCGCGCAGTCGCAGCAGCAGCTCGCCGGGACCGATGGAGGGCCGCGGCCACTCCCCCGCGCTCACGCGCCCCGCGCCCTGGAAGACGGCCGCCCTCATCGTGCCGCGCGCAGGCGCGCGCCCGCCCAGCAGCGGAGCGCGATGGCGGCTTTGCGCGCGGTGGGTACGCACACGCGCTCGCCGAAGACGCGGAAGCCGCGCGCCTCGATCTCGCACAGCAGCGCGTAGTAGATGCGTCCCATGATCTGCGCCGGCACCAGCGAGCGCGCGTCGGCGGCGGGAAACGCCTCGCGGGCGCGACGGTAGAAGTCGCGCGCGCGATCGGCTTCGTGCGCCATCAGCCGCGTGACTCCGTCGGTATGCCGCCCGGCCACGAGGTCCTCCACGATGACGCCGAACTTGCGCAGGTCTTCCTGCGGCAGGTAGACGCGCCCCGCCCGCGCGTCGGCGCCCACGTCACGGATGATGTTCGTGAGCTGCAGCGCCATCCCGAGGTGGACGGCGTACTCTCGCGCGCGCGCATCCGTGTAGCCGAAGATCTCGATGCAGCAGAGGCCGACGGCGGAGGCGACGCGGTAGCAGTAGGGATAGAGGTCCTCCGCCGTCTCGTAGGTGGTCCGGCGCAGGTCCATCTCACAGCCTTCGATGATCGCCTCCAGCGCCGCGCGGTCCAGCCCGTACACGCGCACCGCCTCCGCGAGCTGGCGCGCGATGGGCAGCGTGGGGACGGCGCCGGGCTCGTAGCACCGCGCCACCTCCTGCCGCCAGAGGGCGAGATCGCGCCGCTGCGCCTCGGCGTCGCCGCCGAGGTCGGCGATGTCGTCCACCGTGCGGCAGAACGCGTACACCGCGTACAGGGCCTCGCGCTGCGGCCGCGGCAGCGTGAGGAACGCGTAGTAGAAGTTCGAGCGGCTCTTGCGCGTGACGCGGGCGCTCAGCGTGGACAGGCTCATGACGCCGCCGCCCCTCGCGCGCGCGCGTAGCCGTGCGCCGCGAACCACTCCACCGCCTCCCGCAGCGCCACGCGCACGTCCGTCTGCGGCAGCCCCAGCTCGCGCACCGCCTTGGCGGAGCTGAAGTACATCCGCTTCTTCGCCATCCGCACCGCCGTGAGCGGCACCGCGGGCGGTCGGCCCGTGAGCCGGGCCAGGCCTTCCATGCAAAGGGCGCCGCACCACGCCACCGCGTACGGCACCTGGAAGCGCGGCGGCCGCCGCCCGGTGATGCCGGCGAGCAGGACGCCGATGGCCGACAGCGACAGGTTCTCGGCGCCCAGGATGTATTTCTCGCCCGGCTTGCCGCGCTCGGCGGCGAGCAGGTGCCCGCGCGCGACGTCGCGCACGTGCACGAGGTTCAGGCCCGTGTCGAGGGTGGCGATCATCTTGCCTTTCATGCAGTCCACGACCATCTGCCCCGTCGGCGTGGGCTTGACGTCCCAGGGCCCGATGGGCGCGGAAGGATTCACGATCACCACGCCGAGCCCGCGCTCCGCGAAGTCCAGCGCCACCCGCTCCGCGAGGAACTTGGAGGCCTTGTACGGGCCCACCATGTCGGCCAGCGAGACGGGCGTGTCCTCGGTGCCCGGCGTGCCGTCCTTCGGGATGCCGAGGGCGCCCACGGTGGAGGTATAGACGACGCGGCCGATGCCGGCCTGCGCGGCGGATTCCAGAATTGCGCGCGTGCCATCGACGTTGGCGCGATAGAGCACGGCAGGGTCGGGCGCCCACAGCCGGTAGTCCGCCGCCACGTGGTACACGGCTCGCACGCCGCTCACGGCGCGCGCGAGCGAGGCGGGATCGAGCAGGTCGCCCGTCACGATGTCGGCGCGCACGCCGTCGAGCGCGCGCCGGTCGCTCGACGCGCGCGCCAGCACCCGCAC
>CAYQQT010000673.1:0-2393 GCA_964419375.1 uncultured bacterium | reverse complement strand
CTCGTCCGCGAGCGCGCGCACGCGGTCGAACGTCAGCGCGGCGTCCTCCTCGCGCGCGGCCGCCTCCGCCACCGTCCGGCTCACCGCCGCCTGCAGGCGATCCATGCGCGCATCCGGATGCGTCCACTTGAAGTAGAAGTCCTCCGCCACCAGCTCGCCCAGGTGCGGGCGCATGGCGGGATGGTCGACGAGGAGCGAGCCGGGCGGCACGAGCAGGCGCACGGAGTACTGCACGGGATCCACGGCGTCGACGAGGCCGTGGGCCGCGATGAAGCCCAGCCACGCGCGGTAGCCGTCCAGCGTCGTCCACGGCGTGAAAGCGACCCAGGTCGGCCTCAGCGCGATGCCGGCGGCGCGCGTGAGCGCCAGCGCCTGCTCGATGTCGGCGCGCGTGTGCCCCTTGTCGAGGTGGCTCAGCACCTCGTCGTCGAGCGACTCCGCGGCGGTGACCACGAACAGGCAGCCGAGGGCGGCCAGCTCGGGCAGGCGCGCGCGGTGACGCAGCAGGTGCTCCACCTTGGCGGTGAAGTCGAAGGTGACGCCGGGAAACTCGGCATGGAGCGCGCGTGCGAGGGCGAGCGCGTGCCCGGGGCCGTTGAGGAAGTCGGGATCACCGAAGCTCACGTGCGTGGCGCCCGCCGCCACCTGCTGGCGCACGTCGGCGAGCACGACGTCCTTCGGCACCACGACGAAGCGGCCGCCATACACGGGCGGGATCGGGCAGTGCCGGCACAGGTGCTTGCAGCCGCGGCTGCTCTCCACGTAGGCGACGAGGTGGTGCCGGCCGTCGTGGTCGAGCTGCGCGTACTTTTTCAGCGAGGGCAGCGCCGCGCGGCTGGGCGTCACGAACCGCACCCGGCCCCGGTCCGCCGGCGGCGCGGCCGCCGAAGGGTCGGACAGGCGCCGCGCGAGCGCCACGAGGTGGGGCTCGGCCTCGGCGCCGACGACCGAGTCCACGCCGTGGGCGAGCAGGTAATCGGCGTTGAGGGCGGCGTACAGACCGTACAGGCAGATGTGCGCGCCGCCGTTCACGCTGCGCACACGCGCGGCCACCCGCACGCCCAGCCGCAGCGCGGTGTGCATGGGCACCGAGATGGCGACCAGTTGCGCCTGCGCCACCTTCTCGACGTCGAAGGGCTCCACCGAAAGGTCCATCGTCGCGGGGACATAGCCCGCCTGCTGAAGGAAGGCGGCGGGCGAAGCCACGGCGAGGGGCTGGTGGCCCATCTCGTAACAGGCGATGAGAAGAACGGCGCCAGCCTCTTTCATTCCGTCCAGTCTACCCCTGTGCTACTTTGGTGCGCAGGCTCTGAACATCCGAGGAGGGACTCCGGCATGGCGGTAAAGATCACGGTGCGACCGAACGGGCCGTATCTCGTCGAAGGCGACTGCGAGCTGTACGATCCCGCCGGCAACAAGGTGGACACGAGCAACCGGCCGAAGATCGCGCTGTGCCGCTGCGGAGCCTCCGTCACGAAGCCGTTCTGTGACGGCGCGCACAGCAAGATCGGGTTCCAGGCCGCGGAGGCCGCCGTCGCGCAGGAAAAGAAGTAGGACCGTCTTTTTCGTCACTCTCTTCACACCAAACCCGCACTCGAGATTGGGGATCACTTGTACATCAACTACTGGCTTGTTCCGCTGGTGGCCGTGGCGCTCAGCCAGGTAGCCGTCATTGCGACGTCGATCTACCTGCACCGTGGCCTTGCGCACCGCTCGCTGACGATCCATCCCGTGCTGGACGTGTTCTTCCGGGCGATCCTCTGGATCACCACCGGGCAGAAGCGGCAGCAGTGGGTGGCCGTCCATCGCAAGCACCACGCGTTCACCGACAAGGTGGGCGACCCGCACAGCCCGCGCGTGCTCGGCTTCTGGAAGGTCCAGCTCGGCAACGTCTATTACTACGCGCGCGAGGCGAGCAATCCGGAGACGATCGAGAAGTTCGCCCCCGACCTTCCCGAAGACCGGCTCGACCGCGCGCTCTTCTCGTGGGGCTGGCTCGGTGTCGGCCTCGGCGTGGCGGCCCTCGTCGCGGCCCTCGGCTTCTGGCCCGGCATCATCGCGGGCATCGCGCACGCGGTGATCTACGTCTTCGTGCTCGCGCCCCTCATCAACGGGCTCGGCCACTGGCACGGCGGGCAGAACTTCGACAACACCGCCTATAACTGGCGGACGATCTCCTGGTTCACCGGCGGGGAGGCGCTGCACAACAACCACCACGCGTACCCGCGCGCGCCGAAGTTCAGCGTGCGCCGCTTCGAGTTCGACCCTTCGTGGCCGGTCATCCGCGCCCTCGTCGCGGTCCGACTGGTGGCGGTGATCGGCGCGGTGGTGCGGCTGCCCTAGCAGGGCGCTGCCCCCCTACGGGGATCACGAGGCGCGAAAAAACGCCCATC
>CAYQQT010000672.1:0-2412 GCA_964419375.1 uncultured bacterium | reverse complement strand
GCCTCGGCGTCGTTCCCGCGCCGGCGGCTGAACTCCGCCAGCCCGCGGTGGCAGTGGGCCACGAGCGGACGCATCCCGAGCTCGGCGGCGAGCGTCATGGCCGCGGGCCACCACCGCTCGCCCTCGCCTCCATCGGCGTCCAGCAACGCAAGCTCGCCCAGCAGCCGCAGCGTCCAGGCCTCGTAGCCGCGCTCGTTGTGCGCGCGCGCCAGCTCGAGCGCCCGGCGCGCGAGCACGGCCGCCTCCGCGGTGTCCCCGGCAAGCAGACGGCCCTCCGCCAGCGAGACCACGAGCAGTGCGTGCCCGCCCATGAACTTCATCGACGCCGCCCGGTCGACCGCTTGCACCAACAGCGGCAGGGCCTCCGCCGGCCGTCCTGCCTGCGCGTAGGCGGAGCCGAGGGCGGAGGCGACGCGGGCGAACCACAGCGGCAGGTTCCACACGCGGCAGAGATCGAGGGCGCGCTCCAGCAGCGCGATGGCGGCCGCGAACTCGCCGCACCGCACGTGCAGCACGCCGAGCCCGGAGTAGCCCACCGTCAGGCTCACCGGTTGGCCCGCCGCCTCCGCGATGCGGATGCCCTCCTCGGCGATCGCTCTCGCCTCCTCGAACTCGCCCAGCTCGGCGAGCGACCACACCAGACAGGTGCGCGAGTGCACGGAAGGCAATTGCGGCAGCCCCAGCCGCTCGCGCGCCAACCCGCCCACGAGCGAGCCGACGTTGTCACGAAAGAACGCGGCCGCCTCGCGGTAGTTGCCGAGGGCGTGGTTGACCTGTCCGAGATAGGCGTTGGTCGACACGCGCAGCGTGAGGTCCTCGAGAGTGCGCGCCAGCGTGAGCGCGCGCCGCCCCGCCTCGAGGGCGCGGTCGTGCTGGCCCGTCAGGTACAACGTGCCGATGAGGGAGCCGAAGACCCGGCCCAGCCGCCGCTGGTCGTCGAGGGCGGCGGCGAGGCTCTCCGCCTCCGCGAGGTAGGCGAGGCTGCGCTCCAGCTCGCCGAGCGACACGAGCGAAGCGCGCAGGTCCAGTCGCAGGTCCACCGCCAGCTCCGCGCGCGGCCGGCTCTCGGGCGTGCGCGCGAGCGCCGTCAGCGCCTGCTCGAACCACAGCACGGCCTCGCGGTGGGCGGCGCGCGTGATCGCCTTGAGGCCGGCGCGGCGCAGGTACCCGAGCGCCTCGGGAAAGATCTCGCCGTGCAGCGCATGGTGGGCGAGACGCTCGACGTGATCGTCGAGCCGGTCGGTGTGCAGCCGCTCGATGGCGTCCACGATGCGCACGTGCAGGTCCCGGCGCCACTCCTGCAGCAGGCTGCCATAGGCGACGTCGTGGGTGAGGGCGTGGCGGAAGGTGTACTCGGTTTCCGCGCTCGTGCCTGTCTCGTCGAGGAACTCCGCCTTGGTGAGGCGCGTCAACCCTTCCCGCAGCGCCTCCGCGGGGACGTCGGCGGCCAGCTCCATGATTGCCGGCGACACGTCCTTGCCGACGACGGCGGCGATCTGCAGCAGCCGCTTGTCCTCGGGGGGCAGACGATCGATGCGGCCGAGCACGACGCCCTGGATGGTGCCGGGCACGGTGGGCGTGGCCTCGCCCCCCTGCTCGCGCACGGCGCGCGCCAGCTCCTCGAGGAAGAGCGGATTGCCCTCCGCGCGCGCCAGGATGAGCTGCAGGACGGCCTCGCTCACGCCGTCGCGGTCCAGCACCGAGCGGAGAATGCGCAGGCTGTCCTCGGGGGCCAGCGGCAGCATGGGCACCTGGGTGGCGTAGGACTTGTCGCTCCACGGCGGCCGATAGCCCGGCCGATAGGTGGCGACGAGCAGGATGCGCGCCCCCCCGAGCACGTCGGCAAGCGTGGCGAAGAACTCCTCCGACGTGCGGTCGATCCAGTGCAGGTCTTCCAGGACGAGCACCAACGGGCTCTGCCGGCTCAGCCGCACGGCGAGCTGGCGGACGGTGTCGAAGACGCGCGCGCGGATGGCGGCGGGCTCCAGGTCGCGCAGGCGCTCGTCGTCCTCCTTGAGCCCGAGCACGTGCAACACGTACGGCAGCCCCTCGTCGAGCTCCAGGCCGGCGAGCATCGCGCGCACCTTGCCCGCTGCCACCTCGGGCGTATCGAGGTCGGCGATGCCGCACATGCTGCGTACCGTGTCGAGCACCGGCAGGTAGGGACTCGTGGTGCCGTACGACTGGCCGTGTCCCTCCAGGTAGGTCACCGGCTTCCCGGTGAGGCTCTGGCGGAACTCGAAGAGCAGGCGCGACTTGCCGATGCCCGCCTCGCCGCTGATGCCGACGATCTGGCCGCGCCCGCGCAGCGCTGACTCCAGCCGGCTCCACAGCAGCTCGATCTCGCGCCGGCGGCCGACGAAGGTGGCGGCGCGCCGCACGGGGCCGAAGCCGGAGCGCTCGCGGCCCACG
>CAYQQT010000671.1:0-2424 GCA_964419375.1 uncultured bacterium | reverse complement strand
CAGACGCTGCGGCCGTACTTCTTCATGCGCTGCAAGAAGAAGGAAGCCATGAAGCACCCCATGGACTTCGCCGACATCATCGCGACGGGCTCGACGCCGCTGCCGGCGGAGTACGCCGCCT
This sequence comes from uncultured bacterium, assembly GCA_964419375.1. Lineage (GTDB taxonomy): Bacteria > Methylomirabilota > Methylomirabilia > Rokubacteriales > CSP1-6 > JBBDXO01. The sequence goes on along the minus strand of CAYQQT010000671.1, from coordinate 2,303 downwards.
GCAAGGACATCGGGACCCTCTAGCTGAACCCGGCTCTTCTCTTCAGCCAGATCCTGAACGGCCTTGCCACGGGCATGCTCTATGCCCTGATGGGCATCGGCCTGTCCATCATCACGGGCGTGCTCAACATCCCGAACTTCGCTCACGGCGCCCTCTTCGCGCTCGGCGCCTACTTCCTCTATGCGGTGATCCAGCTCGTGGGTAACTTCTGGGTGGCGCTGCTGCTGGCGCCGCTCGGCGTGGGGCTGCTCGGCGTGCTCATCGAGTACGTCGGCATCCGGCCCCTCTACAAGGCCGGCCACGACTACCAGCTGCTGCTCACCTTCGGGCTGTCGCTCATCATCACGGAAGGCATCATCATCGTGTGGAGCCCCGTCGGCATGAGCCAGCTCCCGCCGCCGCTGCTGCGGGGCGGCGTCGACCTCGGCATCACCTTCTATCCGAAGTACCGCCTCTTCGTGATGGTGGCGGCGGCGCTGCTGGTGTTCGGGGCCTGGCTCTTCCTCGAGAAGACGCGCTACGGGGCCATCATGCGCGCGGGCATCGAGGACAAGGAGATGGTCGCCCTCCTCGGCATCAACATCCACCGCCTCTTCACCGCCGCCTTCGCGATGGGCTGCGTGCTCGCGGGGGTCGCGGGCGCGCTCACCGCACCGATCCGCGGGCTGAACGCGTGGATGGGCGTCGACATGCTCGGCATCGCCTTCGTCGTCGTCGCCCTCGCGGGGCTCGGTAACCTGCTGGGCTCCATCGTGGCGGGACTGCTGGTGGGCCTCGCGCAGTCACTCGTCGCGCTCGTCTGGCCCGAAGCGTCGGTGGCCGTCATCTTCGCCGTCATGGCGGTCGTGCTCCTCGTCCGGCCGCAGGGTCTCTTCGGCATCCGATGACGAAAGCGTGGCTCGCCGTCCTGGCGGCGGTGATCCTGCTGCCGGTCTTCGTCCGTCACGCCATCGCCACCGAGATCTGGATCTTCGCGATCTTCGGCCTGGGCCTGAATCTGTTGATGGGCTACACGGGGCTGCTGTCCTTCGGCCAGGCGACGTTCTTCGGCTCCGCCGCCTACGTGGCCGGCTACCTGCTGAAGTACTACGGCATCAACGTCTTCCTCGCGCTCGGCATCGGCGTCGTGGTGGGCGCGGTGTCGGCGGCCGCCGTCGGCTACCTGTGCGTGCAGCGCTCCGGCCTCTACTTCATCATGCTCACCTTCGCGCTCAACCAGATGTTCTACTTCACCGCCTACCAGTGGACCACGGTGACGGGGGGCGAGGACGGCATGCCCGGCATCCCGCGCCCGAGCGTGCTGGGGCTCGACATCCACCGGCCGCTCGCCTACTACGCGGCGGTGGCGCTGCTCTTCCTGCTGTCGCTCTGGGTCATGAAGCGCATCGTGGAGTCGCCGCTCGGCAAGATCCTCCAGGCCATCCGGGAGAACGAGCTGCGGGCGGAAGCCCTCGGCTACAACGTGCCCCGCATGAAGCTCGCCGCCTTCGTGGTGGGCGGCGCCTTCGCCGGCCTCGCGGGCGTGCTGTACGCCATGCTCTTCGGCATCGTGCCGCTGGAGGCGATCGGCTTCGTGTTCTCCGGCAACGTCGTCTTCGCCACCCTCATCGGCGGCTCGGGCTCGCTCTACGGCCCCGTCATCGGCTCCTTCGTGTTCATCTGGCTGTCGGAGTCGGTGAGCTCGATGTGGGCGCGCTGGCCGCTCCTGCTCGGCGTCGCCTTCGTGATCGTGGTGCTCTTCTTCCGCGGAGGAGTGGTCGAAGCGTGGGCGCGCTTCTGGGCGTGGCGCACGCAGCGCGCTGCCGTCGCCGCCGGCCCCCATGGCGCTCCTTAGCACCGAGCGCCTGACGAAGGCGTTCGGCGCCCTCACCGCGGTGAACGCGGTCTCGATCGAGGTGCAGCAGGGCTCGCTGCATTCGGTGATCGGGCCCAACGGCGCCGGCAAGACGACGTTCTTCAACCTGCTCACCGGACAGCACGCGCCCACCTCGGGCCGTATCATCTTCGACGGGCGCGATATCGCGGGCACGCCCCCGCACGGCATCGCCCACCTCGGCATCGCGCGCTCCTTCCAGCGCACGAGCATCTTCCCCACCCTCTCCCTCCTCGACAACGTGTGGCTGGCGGCCTTCGCCCGGCAGCCGTCGTGGCGCGGACTGGCGTGGCGCCGGGCGGACCGCTACCCGGACATCGCGCAGCGCGCGCTGGTCGTGCTGGGCGAGGTCGGCCTTGCGGCGAAGGCGTCGCGGCCCGCGCGCGAGATCTCCCACGGCGAGCAGCGCCAGCTCGAGCTCGCCATCGCG
>CAYQQT010000670.1:0-2430 GCA_964419375.1 uncultured bacterium | reverse complement strand
TGGCACCGGTGGAGTCACCCGTCGCGCAGACGGTGAACGTGCCGGCCGCCGTCGTTTCGTTGGTTCAGCTCGGTTTCCGCATCCGGCTATTCGACCTCCTTGGGAGGCGTCAGCGGCTCTTTTCCGAACCAGGCGCGGATGCGGTTGAGCGTGGACAAGACGCCGCCGCGGCCGATCAAGCGGCGCTCGAGCGGCCGTTTGCCGGGGATATCGGTGATGAACGCTCCCGCCAGGATGGTGAGGATGCCCTGGCCCGGTACGCCCGGTATGGCCATGATCAGCCCGGCGACGATGAGTAGCACGCCGACGGCGTTTCTCCCAATCCTGGCCGGGGTCCAGGATGCCGTTGCGACCGACTCCGGCTGGGAGAAGTAGGCGACGGGCAGCCGGACCACCACCGCCACCACGATGGCCAGCACGACGGCGGTGACGAGCGCGTACACCAACACGCCGATCACCAGCGTCTGCACCATCATCCGCGCGAGGCCCGTTCAGCGATCGCCATCGACTCAGTCAATCATACCGTGCGCCGCCACGAGCGTCTGTGACGCTGGACATTACGCTGGGGGTCCGCGTTCGGCTATGATCGCGGCATCATTCAATCTGAGTTCGTGCACGAGACCGTCCGGCGTATCTGGGGCTACGACCGCTTCCTTCCACTGCAGGACGAAGCCATCGGTGCCATCCTCGACGGGCGCGACTCGCTGGTGGTGCTGCCGACGGGCGGTGGCAAGTCGCTCTGCTACCAGGCGCCGGCCGCGCATCTGGGACGGCTGGCCGTGGTCGTCTCGCCCCTCATCGCGCTCATGAAGGACCAGGTGGACGGCCTGCGCCAGGCGGGCGTGGCGGCGGCCTATCTCAACAGCAGCCAGACGGCGAGGGAGCGCGCGGAGGTGTTCGCCGGCCTCGACGCGCGCCGCCTGCATCTGCTGTACGTGGCGCCGGAGCGCCTCGTGATGGAGGGCTTCGCCGAGCGCCTGGCGCGCGCCCACCCCGCTTTTTTTGCCGTCGACGAGGCGCACTGCATCAGCCAGTGGGGTCACGACTTCCGCCCGGAGTACCGTCAGCTCCGCATGCTGCGCGCGAGCTTTCCCCACCTCGCCGTGCACGCCTACACGGCCACGGCGACGCCGCAGGTGCGCGGCGACATCATCGCCGAGCTGCACCTCAAAGACCCCGTGGTGCTCGTGGGCTCGTTCGATCGGCCGAATCTCGTCTACCGGGTGCGGTCGCGCGCGGACCGGCTCGCGCAGGTGCTGGCCGCCATCGCGCGCCACCGCGACCAGGCGGGCATCATCTACTGCATCCGCCGCTCGGAGGTGGACGAGCTCGCCGCCGCCCTCACGCGTCGCGGACTGAAGGCGCTGCCGTATCACGCGGGGCTCGCGGATGATGTGCGGCGCGCCAACCAGGAGGCCTTCGTCAACGAGCGCGCCGACATCGTGGTGGCCACGGTGGCCTTCGGCATGGGCATCGACCGCTCCAACGTGCGCTACGTCATCCATGCCGGTATGCCGAAGTCGCTCGAGCACTACCAGCAGGAAGCGGGGCGCGCGGGGCGCGACGGTCTCGAGGCGGAGTGCCTGCTGCTGCACAGCGGCGCCGACTACGGGCTCTGGAAATCCGTGCTGGGCGATCCGCCACCGCCGGGCGCGCTGCGCAAGCTGGGGGAGATGTACGCCTTCTGCCAGGACGCGCTGTGCCGCCACAAGGCGCTCGTCACGTACTTCGGCCAGCCGTACGAGGTCGCCAACTGCGGCGCGTGCGACGTGTGCCTGGCGGAGACGGTGCAGGGCGCGGACACGGCGGGCATCAGCGGCAAGATCCTCAACGGCGCCGCCGAGCTGCGCGGGCGCTTTGGCGCCACGCACGTCGCCGACGTACTGTGCGGGGCCGCCACCGGTCGCATCGGCCAGCTCGGCCACGACCGCCTGACGTCCTACGGCAGCCTGCGCGGCGAGAAGAAATCGCAAGTGCGCGCGTGGATCGATCAGCTCATGGCCCAGGGTTTCCTTGCGCGCTCCGACGACGAGTATCCGACGCTGCTCGTCACGCAGAGCGGCCACGCCGTCCTCCGCGGCGAATCCGCGGCAGCACCTCTCACGACGGCGGCGCGTGTCGTGGCGCCGGCGCCGGTGTCCGGAGTGGGGATGGCGTCCGGCCCCCCCCGGGGCAAGCGGATCCCGGACGCCACCCCCACTCCGGACACCTCCGGCGTGCCCGATGCCGTGTTGTTCGAAGCATTGCGCGGGCTGCGGCGCAGGGTGGCGGAGGAGCGCGGAGTGCCGCCATATCTGATCTTCTCGGACGCGTCTCTTCGGGATATGGCGCGGGTACGGCCGAGGACGCTCGAGGAGTTTCGCGAGGTCAAGGGGGTCGGCGACTGGAAGCTGGAGACGTTCGGGCAGCGGTTCGTCGCCGCGGTGTGCG
>CAYQQT010000669.1:0-2430 GCA_964419375.1 uncultured bacterium | reverse complement strand
CTGGGCCAGGGCCTGCTCTACGAGGTGATGAACATGGCGGCGCTCTGGAAGCTGCCCGTCATCTACGTCTGCGAGAACAACCTCTACGGCGAGTACACGCCCTGCGGCGACACCGTCGCCGGCGAGATCCTGGCGCGGGCCCGCGCGTTCGGGATTCACGCCGAGAGCGTCGACGGCCAGGACGTGCAGGCGGTCAACACGACCATGAGGCGGCTGGTCGAGCGTGCGCGGCGTGGCGAGGGGCCGGCCTTCCTCGAGTGCAAGACCTATCGGTACTACGGCCACCACGTCGGCGACGTGAATCGCGAGTACCGCACGAGGGAGGAGGAGCGTGAGTGGATGACCACGCGCGACCCGCTCCTGACCCTGGCCGGGCGGCTCACGGCGCAGAACCTCGCCGACGCGAGCGTCTTCGAGCGGATCGTCACCGACGTGAAAGCGGAGATCGACACCGGCGTGCAGTTCGCGATGGCCGCGCCCTACCCCGAGCTGAGCGAGGTCGACGAAGATGTCTACGCCTGAGGTCGCGGTGCGAGAGCTGACGTACGGCGAGGCGGTCCGCGAGGCGATCGCGGAGGAGATGCGCCGCGACCCGCGCGTGTTCCTCATCGGCGAGGACGTGGCGGAGGCCGGCCATCCCTTCAAGACACTCGTGGGGCTGGTGCAGGAGTTCGGGACGGATCGCATCATCGACACGCCGATCTCCGAGCCCGGCTACACCGGCATCGGCGTGGGGGCGGCGATGACGGGCATGCGGCCGATCGTGGACGTGATGTTTGGCGACTTCATCACGCTCACCATGGACCAGATGGTGAACCAGGCCGCCAAGGTGCACTACATGTCGGGCGGCAAGCTGAAGGTGCCCATCGTCTTCCGCACCACGCTGGGGGCGACACGCCGCTCCGGCGCGCAGCACTCGCAGTCGCTCCAGGCCTGGGTGAGCCACGTCCCCGGCCTCAAGGTGGCCCTGCCCTCCACTCCCTACGAGGCCAAGGGGCTGATGAAGACCGCCATCCGCGACGACAGCCCGGTGGTCATCTTCGAGGACAAGATGATGTACCGGGTGAAGGGCCCGGTGCCGGCCGAGGACTACACGATCCCGTTCGGCGTGGCGGACATCAAGCGCGCCGGCACGGACGTCACCATCGTCGCCACCAGCAGCATGGTGACGGTCGCCCTCGGCGCCGCCAAGATGCTCGAGGAGATCGGCATCAGCGCCGAGGTAATCGACCCGCGCACGACCGCCCCCCTGGACAAGCCGACGCTGATCGAGTCGGCCAAGAAGACCTCGCGCGCCATCGTGGTGGACGAGGGCTACGAGCGCTACGGCGTGACGGCCGAGCTCGCGTCGGTGATCGCGGAGGGCGCGTTCTACTTCCTGGATGCGCCCGTGAAGCGCATCGGCGCCATGGACGTGCCCGTGCCCTTCTCGCCGGTGCTCGAGGACCTCACCGTGCCGTCGGAGAAGATGGTCTTCGAGGCGGCGAAGGCGCTCTGCCGGAAGGCCTGAGGCTTTCAGGCGATGCCCACGAACGTCATCATGCCGGCGCTGGAGCTGGCGCAGGAAACCGGCAAGGTCCTGCACTGGCTCAAGTCCGCCGGCGACACCGTGAAGAAGGGCGAGCCGCTCCTGGAGATCGAGACCGACAAGATCACGGTCGAGATCGAGGCGCCGGCGTCGGGAGTGCTGCGCGACGTGACCGCGCGCGCGGGTGACGTGGTGCCGGTGGGCCAGACGATCGCGCTCATCTTCGCCTCCGAGGAAGTCGGTGTCGCGTCACCGCCGGCGGCCGTCAAGGCCTCGCCCCTCGCTCGCAAGATCGCCCAGGAGCACGGCGTCGACCTCGCGCAGGTCAAGGCCGCCGGCTCCAAGATCGAGAAGGCCGACGTGCTCGCCCACGTCGCGAGCCAGACGGAGTCACCCACCGTCAACGGGACCGCGGCGCGCCCGACCGCCGCGCGCTTGAACGCCGCGTCGCCGAAGGCGCGGCGACTGGCGGGGGAGCGTGGTCTCGACATCACGACGCTGCGCGGCTCGGGCCCGGGCGACGCCGTCCTCGCGGCGGACATTCCCGCGGCGGCGAGCGCGCCTCGGGTGGAGGCGCCCGCCGTCGGCAACGTCTGGCGCATCATGGCCGAGCGCATGACGGCGAGCTGGACCACCGCGCCGCACTTCTATCTCGTGCGTGAGGTCAACGTGAGCCGCCTCGTCACCTGGCGCGAGCGCGCGAGCAAGCAGACCGGCGCCCGGATCACCTACACGGATCTGCTCGTGAGGATCGTCGCCGCCGCCCTGTCGCAGCATCCGCGCGTGAACGCCTCGTGGAGGGAGGGCGCCATCGTGCAGAACACCGACATCAACATCGGCCTCGCCGTCGCCATCGACGACGGCCTCGTCGTCCCCGTCATCCACCGCGCCGACACGCTGAG
>CAYQQT010000668.1:0-2434 GCA_964419375.1 uncultured bacterium | reverse complement strand
GCTGACCGCGGGGAGCGCGGTCGCGCAAGAGCGGGAGCGTGGGTTCGTCGACTTGTACTATGGGATGACCAAGCTCTTCGAGTCCGACGTGTCGAACTGGAAGTTCGAGGACGAACGGGGCGTCGCGGGTCTCCGCGCCGGTATGTGGATCAACGACACCAACACCATGGCGCTCACCTTACGCACCTGGTACTTCCAGACGGACGCCAAGGAGCAGCGGTCCGGCCCCAGCGATCTTGCGTTCCTGGGCGTGTCCCTCGAGCTCCTCATGCGCTGGAAGCTTTCTGACCGCTGGGCGATCTACGGCACCCTCGGGCCCGCGATGGCGGTGACCACGCTCGACGTCGCGCCAGCCCTGCGAGGGATCGAGGACGACGCACGCAGCGTGGCGCCCGGCGCCTCCAGCTCGGTGGGAGTGGAGGTGCGCGTGCTCTCGAGCCTGCGCGCTTTCGCAGAGATGCAGGGCAGCCTCGTCTATCCCGCGTTCGAGTTCTTTGATGACCGGACGGTTTCGCCGCGGCTCATGAACCTGTACGGCCTCGTCGGCCTTCGCATGCCGTTCTAGCGGCAGGCGGTCGCGCGGGCGCACGCTCGCTTGACGAGCGGGTGCCCGCGCTGTACGAAGGCTATGAGGGGCGCGCCGGCGTCGAGATCATCGCCGCGCAGCGTCTCCACCGGGGGTGCAGCCATGTCAGGTGAAAGTCTGATCGTGATTCTCGTCGTCGGCCTCATCGCGGGATGGCTGGCGGGACAGATCGTGCAGGGCACCGGCTTCGGCGTCGTCGCCGACATCTGCATCGGTATCATCGGCGCCTTGATCGGCACCTGGCTGCTGCCCCGGCTGGGCATCCACGTTGGCGTCGGCATGGTTGCCGCCATCATCTCCGCCACCATCGGCGCCGTTGTGCTCCTGATCATCCTGAGGATCGTGAGAAGAGGCGGTCGCTGGTAACCACCTCGGCGCGCGACCCTGGTTCGCCGATGTAGAGATCATTTTCCCAGGGCGGGGGGCGGCGGACGGTTTCACACCATCCCCGCCGCGGTGACACGCAGCAATCGGCTAGAAGCTGACCGGGACAGCGGTGCGGCGGCGGCGGCGGCCCCGTGGCGCCCGCGGCCAAACTCTGTAGGAACAGCCATTTAGCGGCGGCACCAGGCGCATGGTATGACCCTTGCTTCCAAGTGTGCGAACAGAACGCACCTTTGGGGGGCACTAATGACCGCTGTGCTGGGCCGGATCCTGATCGTCGACGATGAGCCCGCTGTCCTCGAGGTGCTGACGGCCTATTTCTCGGAGGGCGGACGCTACGAGATCATGACGGCCCAGCAGGGCGCCGATGCCGTGATGATCGCCAACTTCCACCGGCCCGACGCGGTCCTGCTCGACATCCTCATGCCGGGCATGGACGGCATCAAAGTCCTGCGGACCATCCGCGCCATGGACTCCACCATTCCGGTGGTGATGGTGACCGCCAACGCCGACGAGAAGGTCGCCAGAGACACGCTGACCATGGGCGCCTTCGATTACGTTCCCAAGCCGTTCAGCTTCGACGTCCTCGACCGCATCGTGGTGGCCGCGGTGGCCGCCGGCGCCGACCGCGCGTGGTCGCCGTTCGGAGTCAATCGCGCCGCGCCCCGGGCACGCACGCTCACGGCCGAGCAGGTGGCCGCCCTCGTCCGGAACGGCACTCGCGAGGAGACTGCCGTCACGCAGATGCGGCACGCGGCGAACTGACGGATCCCCGCCGCACGATCAGACAGTCGATCGCGCTCGCGCCCCGCCCCTCTTCAAGCACCGCGAGCGGATTGATCTCGACTTCCGCGATCTCATCCCGGAAGTCGGCGATGAGCTGGGACATCGCGACGACGGCCGCCGCGCTTTCACGGAGGTCACCGCGCGCACGGCCACGCCAGCCCGAGAGCAGCGCAGCGGCGCGGGTCTCCGCGATCATCTGGAGGGCGACGGTCTCCGTCACCGGCGCCAGGCGAATGGCCACGTCGCGATAGAGCTCCACCATCACGCCCCCCGCGCCCACCACCACGATGGGACCGAAATCGGCATCGACCCGCGCACCCACGAGGATTTCCGCGACGGGACGGACCATCTCCTGAACGAGCAGCGTGGCGGCCGCGCCGCCACGCTGCAGCAGATCGACGGCGGCGCGGCGCACCTCGTCGTCCGAGGCGAGGCGCAGCTTGACCATCCCCGCCTCCGTCTTGTGCGCCATCCCCGCCACGATCCCCTTCAGCACCACCGGATAGCCGATGGATCGGGCCGCCTTCACCGCGTCGTCCACGCTGCGCGCCACGGTCTCTCGGGGACCGCGGATGCCGTACGCCGCCAGCACGTGCCTCGCCTCATGCTCGGCGGGCACGCGATCCGCGGGCAGCGCCGCCAGGCGCCGCCGCGCTTCCTCGCGCGTGTGGGCGGGCG
>CAYQQT010000667.1:0-2439 GCA_964419375.1 uncultured bacterium | reverse complement strand
GCGAGGGCAGCGCCACCAGCGCGAGCGCGCGCGGGCGCAGGCGCTCGAGGGCGGGGCCGGCGAAGGCGGCGACGAGGGGGACGACGGGAAACATGTAGCGCGCGCCGAGCCCGTGCGACCACGACGCGCGGTCGGCGAACTGCGACTGCCAGCTCGCGCCCACCAGCCAGAGGCCGGCGAAGAGCACGCCGGTCACCACCACCTCCCCGCGCCGCGCGCCACGCCACGCGGCGGCGAGGCCCGTGAAGGCGAGCAGGAGGAACGGCGAGTACAGGAAGAAGCCGCCGCGCGGGCCCACCAGGAAGTCGGCGAGAATGGCGGGCTTCGGCGCCACCCACCGCGTGTGCAGACCGGTGATCGCGGAATACGACGACGACCACGGGGCGCCGAAGAGCCACGCGTTGTAGGCGCCGAGCGCGAGCGCGAAGGGCAGGCCGCCCGCCACGAAGGCCGCGCTCGAGCGCGGGCCCTCGCGCGCGAGGATGAGCGCGGCCAGAAGCGGAGCGAGGAGCGCGAGCGGGTGGGTCAGCCACACCGCCGTCCCCGCCAGCGCTCCCCCCGCCATCCGCCGCCACGTTCCGCTGCCGGAGACGGACAGCCGCACGGCGGAGGTGAGCACGAGGACGGCCAGGCTCTCCTTCGCCACCATGGTGCCGAACTGAAAGCATTGCGTGCCGAGGGCGAAGAGGAGCGCGGCGAGAACCTGCCCGCGGCGGCCGGCGCCGAGCCATCCCGCGATCCACGCCACCTGCACGGCGGCGAGGGCGGCGGCGGGGGCGCAGAGGACGAGGGCCACGAAGCCATTGAAGCCGTGGAAGTCCTCGAGCGTCTCCACGCGCCCTTCCAGCGCCCGCCACACGGCGTACAGTGGCATGGCCGCCACCGCCGTGCCCACCGGCACGCCGGGCACCACGCGGCCGTCGCGCGCGGTGGCGGTGTCCTTGCCGTCGTAGAGGGGCGCGTGCGCGAGCTCCCATCGGCCGGTGTCGACGAACGACACCGCGGCATCGAGGAAGTTGCTGGTGTTCGAGAATTGCATCCACGGATTCCAGAAGGCGACGTAGAGCAGCAAGGCGGTGACGAAGATGCGCGCGCCGTCGCGGGAGGCGATCATGGCCGGGCCGGCCGAACCGCCGGCCCCGCGTACGCGGCCATGAGGGCGGCCACGAGCACGAGGCCGTACGTCTTGATGCCTCCGAAGAGGACCTGCACGCCGCCGTTGAGGCTCGGGTGCGTGTAGTAGTCGTCGATGGCGCCGACCAGCAGCATCACCGCCGCCAGCCCCGCCACGAGCCCGCGCTCCCCCGTCGCCACCGCGCGCTCGAGCAGGACGGCGAGCGGGATGAAGAGGAAGACGAGGTGGTTGATGGTGGTGTTCGGCAGCACGAGGTAGAGGACGACGGTGAGGAAGCCGACCTCGGCGGCGGCGCCGGCGCGCGCGATCGCGCCCGGCGGGCGCAGCCACCAGAAGGCGGCGCCGAGGACCACGATCGACAGCAGCCACCCCGCGAGGCGCCAGGTGTCCACGCTGATCGCGGGCGTGACCCCGGCGCCCACCGTGCTCAGCCAGCCCGTGAGCGAGAGGTTGCCTAGGCCCGGAAAGGCGCGCGCGTACTTCGGCGCCACCACCGTGGCGTACTCGACCGTCGCCGGCCAGCCCACGAGCGCGACGGCGGCGATCGTACAGGCCGCCGCCGTGGCCGCTGCCCAGCCCAGCGCGGCCCACTTCCGCCGCCACGCGAGGTAGACGAGGAAGAGGCCGGGATGGATGCGCAGGGCGGTGGCGAGGCCAAGGGACACGCCGGCGAGGGCGGAGCGGCCCGACACGAGCGCCCACAGGAAGACGGAGGTGAGGGCGAGGATGAGCAGGTTGATCTGGCCGAGGCCGAGGGAGTTCTCGAGCGGCTCGTACAGCAGCGCGAGCGCGATGAGCAGCATCCCCGCCACCGCAGACAGCGGCACCGCCCGCCACAGGCACCAGAACGAGACCGCGAGAAAGCCGAGGCTGAGCGCCTGCCACACCGCCGCCGCGGCGCCGAAGGGCAGCGCCGTGAACGGCACGAACGGCAGCACCGTGAAGGGCGGGTAGGAGAAGACGTGCACGTGCTCGCGGTCGTCGTGCCTGTGCAGGGTGCCGAGGCGGCGCGCCGCCTCCAGCACGTCGCGATTCTCGGTGGGGCCGAAGCCCTCGCGCCCCGGCTGCGAGTCGTAGAAGCGGCCGCCCTCGCGATACACGTGCGCGCCGGTGTAGAGCGTCGCGAAGTCGGCGTGGACGCCCGTGCGCGCGAACTGCAGCATGTGCACGCCGAAGCGGCCGCCCAGCGCCGCGAGCACGAGCGCGAGCACGATGACGACGGCGGGCAGCCGCGGCGTCACGCCGGGCGTCCGGCGATCGCCGCGTAGGTGTCGAGCGTGAGCCGCGCGCTGACGGCGACCGAC
>CAYQQT010000666.1:0-2439 GCA_964419375.1 uncultured bacterium | reverse complement strand
GACGCCTACCTGCGCGGCGTGGACAACCTCGCGCTCCTGCGGCTCGTGCGCGGACTGGCGCCCCGCGCGCGCGTGATCGTCACCGCCGACACCGGCAAGCGAGCCGCCGAGCTGTACGCGGAGGGGGCGGCCTACGTGCTGATCCCGACCGCGCTGTCCGCCGAGCACCTCTATCACCTGCTCGACGACCCCTCCCCGACCGCGCTCGACGCCGCCCGCCGCCGCCAGGCCGAAGACTCCGGGCGCCCCGCCCCCCCGCGCTGACGGCAGGCGTCGTGGCATCACGCTGTAGCATGCGCTCCCAGAGGAGCCGATGATGGCAGGTCAGAACGAAGAAGGGGAAGGACGGCGCCCCGGCCACCGTTGGATCTGTGACAGACCGCTGCCGGACGGGGAAAAAGCGGCGTCGATGCTCGGCAAAGGCATCTTCCTCGTCCACCGCACCTGCTTCGAGCGCGAGCTGCCGACCAAGCGGGCACGTGGCGGCGGTACGGATTCGACATGACACGGCGCGCCGCCCGTCTACGTGAGGAGCGCGAGGAGGATGCCGAGCGCCAGGAGCGCCGTGAGCACGGCATACCCGACGGGGGGCGCGATAGCACGCGATGCGGCCGGCGTGACGGCGACGAGACGATACGCGAGGCTTTCGAGGCCGGCAGCCCCACGCGACACGGCGCCGCCGGCGCCGCCGGCGATCGCGCGGCCGAGCGCGCGGTACGCGCGGTCGAAGTCGCGCGTGACCATCGACGTCGCTCTCACGGCGCTGCCCAGCACGAGGAATCCGAGTCCGGCACCGAGCAGCAGCTCCAGCGTCTCGAAGACGTGGCCCGCGCTGTACGGCTCGTAGTCGACGGCGAAGGGCAGCAGCCGGTACAGCAGGGAAGGCCACACGCCGAGGAGCACACACAGGCCCGCGGTCAGCGCCATCGCGCAGATCATCGAGGCCGGCACCCGCGTCTGCACGCTGGTGCGCTGAGCGCCGCCGAACGCCTGCACCGGTAGCTTCAGCCCCACGCTGACGAAGGTGCCCACCGCGGCCAGCATCAGCAGCCACTCCATCGCCGTCGCGTGCTCGGCCTGCGCGGCGGAAACGATCAGGGACTTGCTCACGAAGCCATTGAGCAGCGGCGCACCGGAGATGGACAGCGCGCCCGCCATGTACAGCACCGCGGTGGCCGGCAAGAGCCGGCCGAGTCCACTGAGCTCGGTCAGCCGACGCCGGCCCGTGGCGTGGATCACGGCGCCCGTGGCCATGAAGAGCAGCCCCTTGTAGAGGATGTGACAGACGGCATGGGCGACGGCGCCGCTGATCGCCAGCGGTGTGCCGAGCCCGATGCCCGCGACCATGTAGCCCACCTGGCTCACGATGTGGTACCCGAGCAGCCGGCGAATGTCGTTCTCGAGCACCGCGAGCACCACCCCCCACAACGCCATCACCACGCCCGCCCACACCAGCAGCTCCACGCCGGGGAACACGCGGGCAAGCGCGTACACCGCCGATTTCGTGGCAAAGGCGGAGAGAAGCACGCCGCCCCCCGCGCTGCTTTCCGGGTACGCGTCCGTCAGCCACGCGTGCAGCGGCGGCACCGCGGCGTTCACGAGGAACGCGATGAGGATGAGCACGCCGGCGCCGCCCGCGGGCGACGCCTGCACCTGCGTGCCGCCGCCCGCCCCTACGTGCCACACGATGCCGCCCAGCAGGCACGCGCCTCCGGCCGCGTGGACGAGCAGGTAGCGGTACGCGGCGCCGTGCGCGCGCCGCGTGCCACCGTCGGCGATGAGCGCGAAGGAGGCGAGCGCCAGCGTCTCCCACGCGGCGTAGAACGTGACCCAGTCGCCCGCGAGCACCAGCGTGAGCGCGGCGCCGCACGCCACGCACGCGGCCACGTGGAAGCGCCGCCGCGTCACGTCGAACGCGTAGATCGCTCCCAGCGTACCGATGAGCGCGAAGACGATCGCGAACGGGCGCGCGAGGCCATCCATCCGCAGCGGCACGAGCGCCTGTCCCATCAGCGCGCCCGCCGCCATGTCTCCAGAGCGCAACGTGAAGGCCAGCCACACCGCGGTAGCCCCCGCGAGCACCAGGGCCCCGCTGCGCACGCGCGCGGGCGCAACGGTGGCCAGCACGGCGGCGATGGCGTACGGCGCCGCCGGGTGAAGCAGCCACTCACTCATCGTCGTCGTCCGGCGCCGGCTGTTGCACGCCGATGCCGCCCATCGCCTTCGCGAACCGCACGAGCGCCGCGGCGCCCAGCACGCCGAAGAGCGTGAAGCCGCCCGGCACCAGGTGTGTCGTCGCCTCCGTCGTCATCACGGTCACCAGCTCGATGCCGATGACGACGGCGGCCGCGACCACGACGCCGCGCGTGGCACTCACCGCGGACCCGTCACCGCGGCGGCGGCGGCGCTCGCGAGCGAGAGCAGCCAGCCGCCCGCGTC
>CAYQQT010000665.1:0-2447 GCA_964419375.1 uncultured bacterium | reverse complement strand
GATCTCCGCCATCTTGGCCTTCGGGTCCGGTGCTGCGTCGATGTCGGCGCGGTAGGCCGCCTCGATCCCGCCCTCGAGGGGCAGCGAGCCCCAGCGCCCCGACGGCCACGCGTAGCGCGGGCAGTAGCGGCCGCCGTTGCGGTGGGCGGCGCCGGCCACGCCGAAGGAGTTGCGCACGATCACCGCGCACCAGGGCGTGGTCGTCTGCCACATGGCGGCCATGGCGCGCACGCCCTGCTTGATGGTGCCCGTGCGCTCGGCCTCGAGGCCGATGAGGAAGCCGGGGCAGTCCACGAGGTAGACCACGGGCAGGTGGAAGGTCTCGGCGAAGTCGACGAAGCGCTCGACCTTCTGCGAGGTGTCGGCCGTCCAGGCGCCGCCGTAGTAGTACGGATCGCTGGCCATGACGGCCACCGGCCAGCCGTCGAGGCGGGCGAGGCCCGTGACGACCGCGCGGCCGTAGAGCGGGGTCATCTCGAAGAAGGAGCCGCGGTCCACCACGGCCTCCACGATGCGGCGCATCTTGTACGTCTTGCGCGGATCGCGCGGGATCACCTCCAGCAGCCACGGCTCGCGCCGTTCGGGGTCGTCCTCCTGGGGGCCGCGCGGCGGCAGCTCGTCGATCGACGATGGGAGATAGGACAGGAAGCGGCGCGCCCGCGCGAAGGCCTCGTCCTCGGTGTCCACGGCGTCGTCGACCGCGCCCGCCTTCAGTTGGATCTCCCAGCCCCCCAGCTCGTTCTTGGTGAGCTTCTGGCCGATGCGCTCGACCACGGGCGGACCGGCCACGAAGAGGGCGGAGAGGTCCTTGATCATCACGGAGTAGTGCGCGGCCGCCAGGTGAGCGGCGCCGAGGCCCGCCACAGACCCGAGGCCGAGGGCCACGCGCGGGACGGTGCCGATGTTCTCGACCACCCACTCCCAGCCGTCCACGCCGGGCACGTTGGCGCGGCCGGTGGTCTCGATGGTCTTCACGGAGCCGCCGCCGCCCGAGCCCTCCACGAGGCGGATGAGGGGCAGGCGCAGATCGTGGGCCATCCGCTCGCACGTGTTGTGCTTGCCCTTGATGGTGGCGTCGGCGGAGCCGCCCCGCACCGTGAAGTCGTCGCCGCCCACCACGACGGGGCGGCCGTCGACCTTGGCGCGGCCGAAGACGAAGTTGGAGGCGGTGAAGGCGGCGAGGTCGTTCTTCTCGTCGTAGAGGGCGCGGCCGGCGATCTTGCCGATCTCGTGGAAGCTCCCGGGATCGACGAGCCGGTCGATCCGCTCGCGGATGGTGAGGCGCCCGCCGTCGTGCTGCCGCTTCACCCGCTCCGGCCCTCCCAACTCCTCGGCGAGCGCCTCGCGGCGCTTCAGCTCGTCCAGCTCCGGCTCCCAGCTCATGCGCGCCGCCCCCGGCCGATGGCGCCGGCGTCGCGCAGCCGGTCAATCTCGGCGTCGTCGAGGCCGAGACGCTCGCGCAGCACCTCGGCGGTGTGCTGGCCGAGGAGGGGGGCCGGCCGCCGCACCGCGCCGGGCGTTTCCGACAGGCGCACGACGGGGCCGACCATCCGCACCTTGCCCGCCGTCGGGTGGTCGCACTCGACGAGGGCGCCGCGCGCGGCCACCTGCGGGTGCTCCACCACGCGGTCGATGGTGTTGATGGCGCCCATGGGGATGCCGGCGGGCACGAGCACGGCCTCCCACTCGTCGTAGCTCTTCGTCAGAAACGCCTCCTGCAGCCGCGCGATGAGTGAGGCGCGGTTCTGGTTGCGGTCGGCGTTGGTGGCGTACCGGGGGTCGTCGGTCAGCTCGGGGAGGCCGAGGAGGGGGCAGAAGATCTTCCAGAGCTTCTCGCTGCCCACCGCCAGGGCTATGTCGCGCGTCTTCGTGCGGAAGGTCTGGTAGGGCAGGAGCGCCTTGTAGGCGGTGCCCATCGGCTCCGGCACCACCCCGTCGGCGAGGTACGCGCCGATCATGGTGCCGAGGAGGCCCATCTGCCCCTCCAGCATGGAGACGTCCACGGCCTGGCCCTGCCCCGTGCGCTCGCGGGCGTGAAGCGCCGTCATGATGCCGAACGCTGCGTACATTCCCGCCGTCATGTCGGCGATGGACGTGCCGGCGCGGACGCCTCGCCCGCCCGCCTCGCCCGTCACGCTCAGCATCCCGCTCTCGGCTTGGAGTATCAGGTCGAGGGCCGCCCGCTCGCGGTAGGGCCCCGTCTGCCCGAAGCCGGAGACCGAGCAGTAGATGATGCGTGCGTTGCGCGCGCGGGCGCGCGGGTAGTCGAGGCCGAGCTTCTCGAGGGTGCCCACGCGGTAGTTCTCCAGCACCACGTCGGAGCGCTCCACCAGGCGGAAGAACAGCTCCTTGCCCTCCGGGTGCTTGAGGTCGATCTCCACGCTCTGCTTGTTGCGGTTGAGGCTCACGAAGTAGGCGGGCTCGCTGCCGTAGAACGGCGGCCCCCA
>CAYQQT010000664.1:0-2450 GCA_964419375.1 uncultured bacterium | reverse complement strand
CCACCATGACGGGCCAGCGGCTGATGACGCCGCAGTACGCCAGCCCGGAGCAGGTCGAAGGCGGCGTCATCACGACCGCCACCGACGTCTATTCCCTCGGCGTCCTGCTCTACGTCCTGCTGACGGGTCATCTGCCCTATCGACTGCCCGGGACCAGCTCGGATGCGCTCCAGCGTGCCGTCGTCGAGCAGGCTCCCGAGCGACCCAGCACGGCCGTCGGTCGCGCGACGCGCGAGGGGAGTCCCCGGCCGTCCGATCGCGCCGGCGGAGAGGGACCGACGCAGGAAGCGTTGAGCGAAGCGCGTGGCCTGCGCCCCCAGCAGCTTCGGCGGAAGCTGCAGGGCGACCTCGACAACATCGTTCTGATGGCGCTGCGCAAGGAGCCGGGCCGGCGCCACGCATCGGTCGGACTCTTGTCCGAGGACCTGCGGCGCTACCGCCAGCACCTGCCCGTCGCGGCGCAGGCGGACACCCTACGGTACCGCGTGCGGAAGTTCGCCAGCCGCCACAAGGCGGGTGTCGCCGTGGCGGCGATGAGCCTCGCGATGATCCTTGGCCTGGCCGTCACGATGAGCGTGCAGGCCGTCCGCCTCGCTCACCAGCGCGACGAGATCCGGGCGGAGCGCGACAAGGCCCTGAAGCTCACGAACCTGCTCGAGCAGGTGTTCGCCGGGTCCGATCCCAGCGAGGCCCGCGGGGAGACGCTGACAGCGCGGGAGATCCTGGACAAAGGCGCCGCGCGCGCGATGGCCGAGCTCGAGAATCAGCCTGAGACGCAGGCGGCGCTCGCGCTCGTCATCGGCAGGGTCTACCAGAGCTTGGGGCTGCGCGAGCGCGCGCGGCCGCTCCTCCAGCAGTCGCTGGCGCTGCGCCAGCGGCTGTACGGCAACTCGCATCTCGGCGTCGCGGAGAGCCTCCTGGCCCTCGCCGTTCTCGACCAGGATGACGGCGAGTTCGTCGCAGCGGAGGCGGGCCAGCGACAGGCGCTGAACACGCTCCGGAGGTTGCTCGGCCAAGAGGATCCCAAGGTCGCCGACGCCCTCAACGATTTGAGCGCCACCCTCATCGCGCGGGCGAAGTACCCGGAGGCCGAAAAGGTGCTTCGCGAGGCGCTCGTCATCCACCGGAAGGCCCACGGGAACGCCCACCAGAGCGTCGCCGGCGACCTGAGCAACCTCGGTTCGGTGCTGCGCAGGAGCGGGAAACTCGCCGAAGCGGAAGCCTCCCACCGCGAGGCGCTGACGATCGGTCGCAGGGTCTTGGGGCCGGTGCACCCGACCCTCGCCCGGCAGGTGAACAACCTGGCCGTCGTGCTCGTCGACGAGGGCCGCTTCCCGGAGGCGGAGACCTTCGCCCGCGAGGCGCTGGGCATCACCCGCAAGCTCTACGGCGCGGAACATCCCGACATCGCGCTGCAGCTCAGCAACCTGGGATCGATACTCCGGGGTCGAGGCGACTACGACGGCGCGATCGGCGCGGCGCGAGAGGGGCTCGAGATGCGCCGCAAGCTCTTTGGTCCGGATCACGAGCAGGTGGCGATGAGCCTCAGCAACCTCGGGGATCTGCGGGAGCAGAAGGGAGATCTCGCGGACGCGCGAGCGCTCTATGAGGAAGCGCTGCGCATCGAGCGGAAGGTCCTCGGCCCCGAGCACCCGCGCAACGCCATCGTGCTGGCCCACCTGGCGGATGTGTCTCTCGCCCAGGGCGACGTCGGAAGGGCCGAGTCCCTCGCGCGCGAGGCCATGGAGATCCGCCGCAAGGCGTTGGGCGAGGGCCACGCCGACTTCGGCGCCTCCCTTTTGACTCTCGGTTCCATCCGCCTCGCGGCAGGCGCGGGCGAGGAGGCCGAGGAGCTGCTGCGCCGGGGCCTGGCGATCCTGGGGAAGGCGCTGCCCGCAGGCAATTGGCGCATCGCGGACGCCCAGAGTCGACTCGGCGCCTGCCTCGCAACGCGCCGCAAGGCGAAGGAAGCCGAGCCCCTTCTGGTGAACGGGTACGAGGGCCTGCTGCGCGGGCGCGGAGCGCAGAACGCCAGGACGGTGGCGGCTCTCCAGCGACTGGTCACGTTCTACGATAGCCTGGGCGACACCACGGCCGCGGCCGTCTACCGCGCCAAGATTCCTCACTGAGATTCGGCCTGGCGTGATCGTTTAGGGGGCGAATCCCCGCGTTAGGTGCAGGGAACCGGGCTCTTCACCGGCCGAAAGGGGCCATATGACCACCGACCTGGGGAGAATCGCCCGCTTCACGATCGCAGGGGCGGTCGCATCGCTGATCCTGGCGGCGTCCCCTGCACGTGCCCAGGACGCCCTCTGGCCGGACGCGCCCTGGCGCGCCTTCGTGACCGGGAGCTTTGGGCAGGGCTTCCTTCCAAGCTCGCTCGCCCCCGGGGACATGGACGGCGACGGCGACCTGGACGTGCTGGTCGGGCAGAGCTGGGGCGGCTTCGA
>CAYQQT010000663.1:0-2458 GCA_964419375.1 uncultured bacterium | reverse complement strand
CTCGCCCAGCCAACATCACGATCACGTACCACCCGCTTCTGAAGCCCGACAAGGATCTGGAGCCCCGCCAAGCCGCCAAAGACCTCGCCGACCGCACCAAAGCGATGATCGCGACCGCGCTTCCAAACGCGCAGGGCGCTTCCCCCGTCGGGGATCACGAGGCGCGACAAAAATGCCCAGATCCTAGGCGGCGAGGAGCTCGCGACTGAGACGTAGGCCGCCTACGTCGCAGGGAGCGAGCGGAGCCAACGACGGAGATGGGCGTTTTTGTCGCGCCTCGTGATCCCCAACGGGGGGCAGCGCCCTGCTACACGCCGCGTTCTTCGACGGGGTAGCCCGCGGATTCGAGGCGTTGAGTGAGAGCGTCGATCTGCTTGCGCCCCGACGTCTCCAAGGTGAGCTCGACTTCGGTCTCGCCGATGGCCGCGCGCGGCGAGAACGCCCGATCGTGAAGGATGTGCAGGATGTTGGCGCCTTCTTCGGCGATGAGGCTCGTCAGACGCGCGAGCGCGCCGGGCCGGTCGCGCAGCAGGACGCCGAGGCGGACGAGCCGGCCATCCTTGACGAGCCCGCGCTCGATGATGCGCGACAGCATCGTGACGTCGATGTTGCCCCCGGAGAGGACGAGCACGACCGTGCGCCCCTGCAGGCCGAGAGGGCGGTTGAGCAGCGCCGCGAGTGGAGCGGCCCCCGCGCCTTCCACCACCGTCTTTTCGATCTCCAGCAGGAGCAGGATCGCGTTCGCCAGCTCCTCCTCGCTCACCGTGACCATCTCGTCCACCCAGGCGCGTGCGAGGGCGAAGGTGAGGTCGCCCACCTCGCGCACGGCGATGCCGTCGGCGATGGTGGCCGCGGCCGCCACCTGCAGCCGATGGCCGGCATCGAGCGCGAGCCGCATGGCGGGCAGGGCGGCCGCCTCGACGCCCACGATGCGGACGGTCGACCGCCATGACTTTACGGCGAGCGCCACGCCGCCGATGAGTCCGCCGCCGCCCACGGGGACCACGAGGGCCTCCATGTCGGGCATCTGCGCGAGGAGCTCGAGACCGAGGGTGCCCTGGCCCGCGATGACCCGGGCGTCGTCGAAGGGGTGGACGAACACGTGACCGCGCCTGTCGCGCAGCGCGCGCGCGTGGGTGTAGGCCTCGTCGAAGTTGGCGCCGTGCTGAATCACTTCCGCGCCGTACCGGCGCGCGGAGGTGACCTTGATGAGGGGCGCTGCCTCCGGCATCACGATGGTGGCGGGGATGCCCAGGCGCACGGCGTGGAAGGCGACGGCGAGCCCGTGATTGCCGGCGCTGGCGGCGATGACGCCCCGGGCGCGCTCCTCCGGCGTGAGCTGCATGAGCAGGTTGGCGGCGCCGCGCTCCTTGAAGGAGCCCGTCATCTGGAGGTTCTCCAGCTTGACGAAGACCCGCGCGCCGCTGAGCTCCGACAGCGTCTGCGAGTAGGCGCACGGCGTGGCGTGGACGGCGTCGCGGATGCGCTCGCGCGCCTCCTCGATGGAGCGGAGATCGACCGTGCCCGGCTCCGTCATCGTCAGAAGGGCAGGTGCGGCTCGGCGAGGGCGGGGGACATGCAGGCGACGGGCATCAGCGGCGTGGAGTGCGCGTAGCCGACACGCCCGCGCCAGTCGACGAGGATGAGGCCGCCCTCGCCGCGCCCTTCTTCCACCAACAGGTTGACCGACACGTGTGCGGCGTACTCGGGATCGCCGGCCTCCTTGAGGAATTCGAGAGCGCGGCGGGCGAGCACGACGCGGATGATCGCCTCCCCGTCGCCCGTGCACGACACGGCGCCGAGCGTGCTATCAGCGTAGGTGCCGCAGCCGATGAGCGCGCTGTCGCCCACGCGCCCGGGACGCTTGCCCATCATGCCACCTGTGGAGGTGGCGGCGGCAACGGTGCCGTGCCGGTCGATGGCCACCGCGCCTACTGTGCCCGCGGCGGCGGCGTGGCGTTTGGCGAGACGGTCGCGCTGGCGCTCTGTCACGAGCGTCGCGGGATCGCAGTCGGGCAGGCCGTGCGCGCGCGCAAAGGCGTGGGCGCCCTCGGCCACGAAGAGGACGTGGCGCCCCTCGTCGAGGACGCGGCGCGCGAGGGTGACGGCGTTGGCCACGCGGCTCACGCAGGCGACCGCGCCACACGAGAGGCGGTCGCCTTCCATGATGGAGGCGTCCATCTCCACCGTGCCCTCGGAGGTCAGCACGCTGCCGCGCCCGGCGTTGAAACGCGGGTGGTCCTCGAGCGAGCGCACGGCCGCTTCCACCGCGTCGAGCGAGGTCCCGCCCTTCGTGAGCACGCGCCAGCCCGCATCGACGGCCACGCGCATACCGGCGCGCAACTCGGCGCGGCCGTCGCCGGGATCGGCGCCGGCGCCGCCGTGGATGATGATGGCGGGGACGCGGGAGGAGGTCGAGGGCGCGCGCGGTGGCGCCATGGCCATCACCGTGTCACAA
>CAYQQT010000662.1:0-2473 GCA_964419375.1 uncultured bacterium | reverse complement strand
CGGGGATCAGGGGGATCAGACGCCGGCGAGGCGCGCGAGCTCGGCGAACGACGCCACCACGACGTCCGCGTCCGCCGCGTCGGCGCCGCCGGGCGCGTACAACACGGTGCGCATGCCGACGGCGCGGGCGCCCGCGATGTCGGCTTCACGGCTGTCGCCGACCATCGCGCTGTCGGCGGCGGGCACACCGAGCCGGTCGAGCGCGATCCGGAACAGGGGCGCCTCGGGCTTGCCGACGACGATCGGCCTCACGCCCGCTGCCGCACACACCGCCTGCACGATGGCGCCGCACCCGGGAAGGAAGTCGCCGTCCTCGATGGGCAGCCGTGGGTCGAGGTTCGGCGTCACCAGGGGCGCTCCCGCCGCCGCCGCGCGCGCGGCGGCCGCGAGGCGGTCGTAGCTCAGCTCGAAGTCGTTGCCGACCGCCACCACCGTGGCCGAGCGGTAGTCCTTCATCCCGAGCACGTCATGCCCGGCGGCGGCGATCATGGCGGCCATCTCCGCCGCGCCCATGACGAGGACACGGCTGATGCCGAAGCGCTCGCGGATGACACTGCCGATGATCTCGAGCGGCGTGAGGCAGTGACGGGCGAAGGTGACGCCGAGAGCGTGCAAGCGGGCCTGCACGGTGGCCGCGGTCGCGCGCGAGTTGTTGGTGAGGAAGGCGACGCCGCGGCCGGCGGCGTCCAGGGCGGCCAGCGTCTCCCCCGCCCCGGGGTTCAAGGTGTTGCCCTGCCAGACGCAGCCGTCCAGATCGAACACGAAGCCGCGCACGTCGCGCAGCGAGGGGGCCGGCACCGCGTTACTCGGAGTCGGCGGAGCGCTTGAACTCCGCGATCGCCTCCGCGTAGACCTTCTCGGTCAGCGAAGCCACGCGCGTCCAGCTGAACTTCTCTTCCACGCGCCGGCGGCCCGCCTTGCCCATGCGAGCGCCCAGCTCGGCGTTGTCGAGCACACGCGCGAGCGCCCGCGCGAGCGCCTCCGGCTGCGCGGGCGGGACCAGGATGCCCGTCTTGCCGTCCTCCACCACCTCGAGGATGCCGCCCACCGCGGAGGCCACCACCGGCGTCTCGCACGCCATCGCCTCCAGGTTGATGAGCCCGAAGGGCTCGTACACCGAGGGGCACGCGAAGACCGCGGCATGGCTGTAGAGCTGGGTGACGACCTCGAGGGAGACCATCTCGTTGATCCACATCACGTTCGGATGCTGGGGCACGGCCTTGCGCAGCCGCTCCTCGATCTCCGGCGTGTCGGGCGCGGAGGCACAGAGGACGACCTGCACACCCGGCGGCAGCGAGCGCGCCGCCTCCAGGAGGTGGAAGATCCCCTTCTGGTCGGTGATGCGCCCGACGTAGAGGACGTAGGGCGACTTCACGCCGAGCCGGTCGAGGTGCTCGCGCCGGTCCGTACGCACGAAGCGCGCGGGATCGATGCCGTTGTGGATCACGACCACCTTGGCGGGATCCATCTTGAAGTGTCCGAGGATGTCCTCGCGCATCTTGTGCGAGACCGCGATCACGCGGTCCGCTGCCTCCACCGTCGTGCGCTCGATCCAGCCCGACAGCAGGTAGCCGGTGCCGAGCTGGTCCGCTTTCCACGGCCGCAGCGGCTCCATGCTGTGGAGCGTGACGATGAGCGGGATGCGGTGCAGCGTGCGGATCCACAGCCCCGCCATGTCCGCGTACCACGTGTGCGCGTGCGCGACGTCGGCGTCCACCGGATCGCGCGCCATCGCGAGGCCGATCGACAGCGTCTCCAGCGCGGGGGCGAACTGCGGCTGCCCGTTCTTATCCGCCTTCAACCGCTCCCACGGCGCGTACCCTCGCACGGTGACGCCGTCGTTGGTGGGCGCCCGCTCGCCGAAGCACCGGACCTCGACGTCCATGCGGCGCTTCAGCGCCTGCGTGAGTTGATCGACGACGACGCCGGCGCCGCCGTAGATGTGCGGAGGATACTCGCGCGTGAGCATCAGTGCTTTCATGCGCCACAGCATAAACCATCGAGCGATCCGCCGTCGGCGCGAAGCCGCCGACGATCCATGGTTGGAGGCGGGCGTTGCGGGCGATGGGCGGGTCGGGCTTCGGGGTGCGCGGACCACGTGGATGGTGACCGCTTCGCACCGAGGGTGGCCGGGCTCCATCGACACGCCTTGTCCGGTCCTGCTTGAGAGGGAAACGGGTCCTCGCACCCCGAAGCCCGACCCGCCCATCGCCCGCAACGCCCGGGATCCGGAGCGGAGCGCTCAGCGCAACGTGAGCGCGCGAAGCGAGCCGACGACAATGAATTCGATCGCTCGCCGGGAGCATTGAGGCCACCTCCGCGAGCAGGCGGCGGCGGTGCGCGATGTTGGGGGTAGGAGCCTGTCGGAATTCGAGGAGCGCCCCGGCTTTGCCGGGGTGCTGCCGAGCGCGCGGGGGGTCGAGGAGCGCCCCGGCTTTGCCGGGGTGCTGCCGAGCGCGCGGGGGGTCGAGGA
>CAYQQT010000661.1:0-2476 GCA_964419375.1 uncultured bacterium | reverse complement strand
GAGGCACTGGCCCTCGCGGCGGCGCCGCCGCGCACCCCGATCGTGTGCGTGGCGGGCTCGCTCTTCCTCGTCGGCGAGGCGCTGCGGGCGCTGGGCGCGGGCGATCAACCTTGCGCCGTCGAAAAAGCCGCACATGGCTTAGACTCCGTTTTGTGACGAGGACTTCGATCGCGCGGTGACCATCTTCCTGCTCATGCGAGGCCGTGTCTTCCTCCCCCTGCTCGTGGGCGCGCTGCTGGCCGCCGGCGCCCGCGAAGCGCACGCGCAGTCGCCGGCGCCCGTCGTGGTGTCGACGGCGGGCGGCGACGTGACCATCGTCGCCGACTCGCTGGAGCAGATCGGCGCCGACAACCGGCTCATCGCCGTCGGCAACGTGGAGATCACCCGCGGCGCCTCCCGCCTCGTCGCCGACCGCGTGGAGATCAATCGCGACACGGGCGACGCCATCGCGCAGGGAAGCGTCGTCTTCTACGACGGCGAGAACCAGCTCACGGGCCAGCGCATCGACTACAACCTAAAAACGGGCACCGGCGTCGTGTACCAGGCGGAGGCGCGGGCGGCGCCCTACTACCGCATCTCCGGCGAGTCCATGGAACGGCTCGGCGAGAGCGTGTACCGCGTGCGGCGGGGCAGCTTCACCACGTGCGAGGACGACCCGCCGCCGTGGTCCTTCCGGTTCGGCACCGCCATCGCCGACCTCGAGGACTTCGTGTACGGCACCAACGCCTCCTTCTGGGTCAAGAACGTACCCCTCATCCCGTTCTTCCCCTTCTTCGCCGCCGCCATCCGGCGCGAGCGGCAGACCGGCTTCCTCTTCCCGAAGTTCGGCAGCAACAGCAGCAAGGGGCTCTTCGCCGAGGTCCCCTTTTACTGGGCGATCTCCGACAGCCAGGACCTCACGGTGGCGCCGCAGTTCTACACGGAGCGCGGCGCGGGGGTCACCGCCGACTACCGCTACCTGCTCTCCGAAGACCACCGCGGCCGTGCCCGCGGCTTCCTGCTCCACGAGAGCGAGTTCCACGACGACACGCGCGGGGTGGCCGCCATCACCCACGACTGGCGGATAGGGCGCGGGCTGAGGTTCACGGCCGATATCAACGCGGTGACGGACGACGAGGTCTTCCACGACTACGGTGATCCCATCCAGCAGCGCTCGGCGCAGCGGGTGGAGTCCAACGTGTTCCTGACGAAGTCCTGGGAGAGCTGGAACCTCGTCGGCAACCTCTTCTGGTACCAGGACCTCACCGAGAGCCGCCCGGTGGAGCTGCAGCGGCTGCCCGACATTAACGTGCAAGCCGTCCGCCAGCCCGTGCCGGGCCTGCCGGGCGTCCTCTACGAGACGGAGGCCAGCTTCGTGCACTTCGTGCGCGACGTCGGCTCTGACGGCTCGCGCTTGGACCTGCATCCGCGCCTGTCGCGGCCCATCTCGCCGGGCGGGCTCTTCACGGTCACCCCCTACGTAGGCGGCCGCCTCACCGCCTACGACAAGTCCGTGGTCGGCTTTCGCTCCGTGCGGTCCGTCGATCAGCCCATCGAAGTGACGGAGGACGAGGCGCGCCTGCGCCGCCTGGTGGAGGCGGGGAGCGACTTCGAGATGAACATCTCCCGCGTGTACCCGATGAACGGGCGGTGGGGCTACGAGAGCGTCCTGCACTCCATCGAGCCGCGCGTGACGTACGGCTGGGTGGCGGGAGAGGGCCAGCACGACCTGCCCGTGTGGACGGAGGGCGTCGACCGCATCCGCGACAGCAACCGCGTGGAGTACTCGATCACCAACCGCCTGCGCGGCAAGACGATCACGCTGCCGGACACCGAGCCCGTGCGGTGGGAGATGCTCCGCCTCACGCTCGGGCACTCGTACGAGGTGAGTGACGGCCGCGCGGGCGCCGTGCGGGGCGATCTCATCGTGCAGCCCACGGAGCGCCTGCGCTTTCGCAGCGACTCCACCTACAGCGTCGACCGCGGCGGCCTCGAGCTGGTGACGACCGACGTGTCGGTGGTGACGAACACCACCACCGCCTCCGTCGGCCACCGCTACAGCGACCTCGACCGCACGAACTACCTGCAGGGCAGCGTCACCACCAACCTCACGAGCCTCTTCGCGGTGCGCGCCGCGACCGAGTGGGACATCCGCACGGGCACCTTCGTGGAGAATCGCGTGGCGGTGGACGTCAAGTTTCAGTGCTGGGCCTTCACGGTGGAGTTCGTCAAGCGCGAGCGCGACGACACGGAGGTTCGCTTCGCCGTCAACCTCCTCGGCGTGGGCGGGCCCATCCAGACCTCCATGGGCCTGGGCGCCCTGCAGTCGTCCGGCCAGAAATGATCCCCTTCCTCGATCTGCGCCGCCAGCACGCGCCCCTGAAGCCCGAGCTGATGGCCGCCCTCGAGCGCGTGGTGGACGGGAGCCAGTTCATCCTCGGCGGGGAGGGGCGCGCGCTCGAGGCGGAGCTGGCCGCGGCGTGCGGGGTCGCCCACG
>CAYQQT010000660.1:0-2478 GCA_964419375.1 uncultured bacterium | reverse complement strand
GCTTCGATGGGATCGAGGCGGGAGGCTTTGCGAGCGGGGTAGAAGCCGAAGAAAATGCCGATCGCCGCCGCGAAGAAGAAGGCGACCGCGATGGACTGCGGCGCCACGACGGTGCGCCACTCCGCGAAATAGCTGATGGCGCTGGAGCCGCCGAGTCCGAGGGCGATGCCGATGATGCCGCCGATGAGCGACAGCGTCACGGCCTCGACCAGGAACTGCGCGAGGATGTCGCGCCCGCGCGCTCCCACCGCCATGCGCAGGCCGATCTCCCGCGTCCGCTCCGTCACCGACACCAGCATGATGTTCATGATGCCGATGCCCCCCACGAGCAGCGACACGGAGGCGATCGCCGCCAGCAGGTAGGTCATCACCTTCGACGACTCCTCCTGCGTCTGCAGCACCTCGGAGAGGTTGCGCAGGAAGAAGTCGTCGTCTTGCACCGGCTGCAGGCGATGGCGCTGGCGCAGGAGGGAGCGGATCTGCGACTCCGCCTCCACCATGTCCTCGTCGGGACGGATCTTGATGGAGATCGATCCCACCGCGCGCGGGTTCGACCGGCTGGCGCCGAGGACCTTCTTCTTGGCCGTGGTGAGCGGGATCAGGATGATGTCGTCCTGGTCCTGCCCCCACGAGTTCTGCCCCTTGCGTGAGAGCAGGCCGACGACGGTGAAGGGGACGTTCTTGACGCGGATGATCTGCCCGAGGGGATCACTGTCGCCGAAGAGGTTGACCGCCGTGGTCTGTCCCAGCAGCACGACCTTGGTGGCGCCGTCGAGGTCCTCGGGCGTGAGGGAACGGCCATCGACGAGCGGCCACTCGCGCGCTTCCAGGTAGTCCGGGGTCACGCCCTGCACGCCCGTGGACCAGTTGAGGTTGCCGTACACGATCTGCGCCGTGCCCCGCGAGGAGGGCGCCGCCACCTGCACGGCGGGCACCTCGCGCGCGATGGCGAAGGCGTCGTCCATGGTGATCGTCTGCTGCGTGCCGTGGCCGAGGCGCGAGCCGCCGGAGGTGCTGGAGCCGGAGAGCACGATGATGAGGTTGGAGCCGAGGCTCTGGATCTGCTCGGCCACGCGCGCCTGCGCCCCCGCCCCTACCGCGACCATGGCGATCACCGCGCCCACGCCGATGATGATGCCGAGCATCGTGAGCATGCTGCGCATCATGTTGACGCGCAGGGAGCGCACGGCGATGCGCATCGACTGCAGCACCGTCACGCCAGCGCCTCCTCGGGCAGCGCCATGAGCGCGGCCGCCGCGTCCTGGGGCATTGCCGTGCGCTCGTCACTGCGCAGGCGCCCGTCGCGGAAGACCAGGACCCGGCTCGCGTAGGCGGCGATGTCGGGCTCGTGCGTGACGAGCACGATGGTCAACCCCTCGCGGTTGAGCCGCTGCAGGAGGGCCAGGATCTCGATGCTCGTGCGCGTGTCGAGATTGCCGGTGGGCTCGTCCGCGAGCACCACGGCGGGATCGTTCACGAGGGCGCGCGCGATGGCCACGCGCTGCTGCTGCCCGCCCGAGAGCTGGCTCGGGTGGTGGTCTTCGCGGTCGGCCAGCCCAACGGCGGCGAGCCGGGCGCGCGCGCGCTCGCGGCGCTCGCGTACCGACACACCGGAGTAGAGCAGGGGCAGGCCCACGTTCTCCACCGCGCTCGTGCGCGCGAGCAGGTTGAACTGCTGGAAGACGAAGCCGATCTTGCGGCTGCGGATGCGGGCGAGGGCATCGCGCGACAGTCCGGCCACGTCTTCACCGTCGAGCACGTAGCGGCCCGCGGTGGGCGTGTCGAGGCAACCCAGCAGGTTCATGAAGGTGGACTTGCCGGAGCCGGAGGGGCCCATCACGGCGACGAAGTCACCGGGATCGATCTCGACCGAGACCGAGCGCAGCGCGTGCACGGTGTGCGGGCCGAGGTGGTAATCCTTGCCGAGTCCCTCGGTGTGGATGATGGGCGCCACGGCTACAGCCTCAGGCGAGGCGCGCCGGGCCGGGTGCCGGGCGCGGATCCGCCGAGAAGGCCGACGATGACCTCCTGACCCTCGGTGAGCTCGCCGCGCACCACCTCGGTAGCGGTGCCGTCGCTGATACCGAGGGTGAGCGTGACGACCGCCGGCTTGCCCTCGCCGTCGACGACGTACACGCGGCCCGGCGTGGTGACGGAACGCTCCTCGCCGCTCTGATCGTAGATCTGGCGCTGCTCGGGAGTGAGAAGCGCGCGGATGCGCGTGCGCGAGGCCTCGCGGATGCGCGCCGCGCGCTCGCCGCGCTCCGCCTCGGGCGCGCTCCGGAGCGCCTGCATCTGCTGACGGGACTCCTGCAAGATGGGATCGAGCTTCGCCTGCTGCTCGGGCGTGAGCTTGAGGCCCGTCACGAGCCGCTCGCGGATCTGCTCCGGCGTGGGCCGCCCCGCGCCACCGCCGCGAGACTCACCGCCGCCCCGCTGAACGGCGCCGCCACCAGCGTCCCCACCGCTGCGTGCGGG